>JALOOY010000492.1 GCA_025454185.1 Thermodesulfobacteriota bacterium | reverse complement strand
TTTTACCCTGGATTCCATATATCGCTCCGAAAACGTGAATTTTGTCCTCCTTCTATAGCATCATTCATATTGACAGGGAAGCCCTTTACGGCTTAATTTGATTCATTAAGTTCAACCCATAAAAATTGATTATTGTGGGTTGGCCTAAAACCCCGTTAAAGGAGGTAAGGCATGGAATACGTCATCATCGGGAACGGGGTGGCCGGGACCACCGCCGCCGCCGCCATCCGCAAGAACGACCCGTCCGGGACCATCCGTATGATTACCGACGAAGCCCAGCCCTTTTACAGCCGTATTCGTCTGATGGAATACCTGTCCGGTGAAGTGGACCCGGCTAAACTGCAGATAAAAAAAGACGCCTGGTACGCGGAAAACCGGATCGATCTGATCTTGAACGACCGGGTGACCGGGATCGCCCCGGCCGAACGGGAGGTGGCCACCGCCTCGGGGAAAAAGTTCCGATACGACCGGCTGTTGCTGGCCACCGGAGCGGATTCTTTTCTGCCCCCCATTACCGGAGCCGGCAAACCGGGGGTCTTCACCCTGCGCAATATACGGGACGCGGAGGCCATCAAACAATATGCCGCCGGGAAAAAAAAGGCCCTGTTGATCGGCGGGGGACTGCTGGGACTGGAAGTGGGCAACAGCCTGCGCAAAGCCGGACTGGAGGTGTCGGTGGCCGAATTCTTCCCCCGGCTCCTGCCCCGGCAGACCGATCCGGCCTGCGCCGAGCTGTTGAAAGGCCGGTTGGAGCAGATGGGTTTTATTTTTTACCTGGGGGTCAAATCCAAGGAAATCGCCGGCGAGGCCGCCGCCCAGGGGCTGATCCTGGAGGATGGCCGCCGAATCGACACGGACCTCGTTATTGTTTCGGCCGGGGTCCGGCCCAGCCTGGAACTGGCTAAGAAAGCGGGGATCAAGGTGGATAAGGGGATTGCCGTCAATGACCGGCTGGAGACTGACATCCCCGGGATATATGCCGCCGGGGACGCGGTGGAACACCGGGGGCTGGTCTATGGCATCTGGCCCGCTGCCGAACAGCAGGGCGAGATCGCCGGAACGGACATGGCCGGCGGGTCAGCCGAGTACCACGGCACCACCTTTTCCAATCAATTGAAGGTGGTCGGCATCGATCTCCTGGCCGTGGGCGACCTCGACCCGGACGGCAAACTGGAATCCTTCGTGGATATGAACCGGGAGGTCGGGACCTACCGCAAACTGGTCCTGAAAGACAATACGATCGCCGGGGTCCTGCTCTTCGGGAGCCTGGAAGGGCGGGGCAAATTATTGAAAGCCGTGGAGCAGAAGACGGACGTGAGCGGGATCAAGGAACAGTTGGCGCGGTTTGATTTGAGCGGGCTGTAATATGAAAATAGCGTTCGGTGTTCGGTGTTCGGCGTTCGGCGAGGGAGCTACAAACAAAATTTTGTTCAAAAAAAAATGAACATGGAACATCGAAATTGTAGCACAGCCCCGCGAAACGCGGGGCTGTGTCCCACGGGCAGATGTTTTCAGGCCTCGCGGGTGCTCGCCCCGAGGGCGGTGAAAAATAATCATTAATCATTTGCTATAATAATTATCAATTATTAATGGTAAGACCTGGAGGTCGTTCCAATGGAAAACCAAGTCCCTGAATACCGCCGGATGCTGGAGCAGATGCTGCTGCCGGCGTCCGACCGGTTTGTGACGCTGGTCGGTATGATCGTCAGCCCGGAGGAGGCCCGGCTGCTGCTGGCCATGCCCGGGCAGCCGGCCGAGCTGGCCCAGCGCCTGGCCCTGCCCCTGGATATTGCCGATGAGATGATCCGGGTCCTTTACTTTAAAGGACTGGCCTTTCCCAGCCCCAAGACCGACCCGCCCACCTGGCGCATGGCCCGCGACTTCGTCCAGTTTCATGACGCCACCATCCTCTGGCCGGAGGCCCCTCAGGCCTTCCTGGACCAGTGGCAGGACATCATGGAAAACGAGTGGCCCGATCTGGCGAAACAATTCAATCAACTGATGCCTCGCCCCTTCACCCGGGTAATCCCGGTGGGCGTGGCCGTACAGGCCGATACCCAGGTCCTGAGTTATGAAAACGTGCACGACATAATTGAAAAGGCCCAGACCCTGGCCGTTACCAAGTGCACCTGCCGGCTCACGGCCCATAAATGCGACCGGCCCCTGGAGGCCTGTCTCCAGGTCAATAAGGCCGCCGCCTACAGCATCAACCGGGGCACCGGCCGGGAAGTGAGCAAGGCGGAGGCCCTGGAGATCCTCCGCAAGGCCGAAGAAACGGGCCTGATCCACGTCACCATGAACAAACACCAGGTCGATCATTTTATCTGTAACTGCTGCCCCTGCTGCTGCCAGACCATGCCGATCCTGATCCAGGGCGGCATCCGGGTCATCGACCCCAGCCGCTTTCAGGCCCGGGTGGACCCCGAGGTCTGCCTGGCCTGCGGGGCCTGTCTGGAGCGGTGCTACTTCGGGGCCCTGCAGGCCGGTGCGGACGAGAAGACCATCGTTGAGGGCGATAAGTGTCTGGGCTGCGGCTTATGCCGGGTGGTCTGTCCGACCGGGGCCCTTACGCTGGAAGCGGTGCGGCCGGAAGAATTTGTGCCGGAGAAATACTTTAGTTGAAAAAAAGACGAACATCCAACATTCAACATCGAACAGCCAACCTCGAATTAATAAAACGCAGGGCAGGCGCCCCTATGAAAACTTACGGCAATAAGGACAAAGCCCCGCGAAAC
>JALOOY010000491.1 GCA_025454185.1 Thermodesulfobacteriota bacterium | reverse complement strand
GGCCGGGGGGTGGGTGAATCACCGAATCTTCGCTGATCCCCATATTTTCTCCACCGGCGTACTTGGAGTTTCAACCTTTGACAGGCCCGTAACGGGCCTGACGAACCGAGGGAAAGCTTATGGAAAAATCGAAAGTAGCCGTCGTCGGCATCGGGGCCACCGGGGCCGTGCTGGCCGCGGCCCTGCTCAAAACCGACCCGGAAGTGCTGCTGGTGGATCCCCAGCCGGGGCTGCAGGAGGCCCTGCGGAAAGATGGTATCCGCATAAGCGGCGCCATCGCATATGAGGTCCCGGTAAGAAATATTTTTACCCGGATCGGCGATTTGAAAGACCGGCGGCCGGCAGCGGTTTTTCTGGCCACCAAGACCTTCCATCTGCCGCGGGTCCTGGACGAACTGGCCGACGTCTTCCAGCCGGGGATGAAGCTGGTGAGCACCCACAACGGCCTGGGGCCGGAAGACCTCATCGCCGACCGCTACGGGGCCGAGGCGGCCTTCCGCATGTCCTTGAATTACGGCGTTTCCCTCCAGGGGCCCGGCCGGGTGGCGGCGGCCTTCTTCAACCGCCCCAACCACCTGGGGGCCCTGGCCCCCGAAAACAGGGAGGTGGGCCAGGCCCTGGCCGCCCAACTGACCGGCGGCGGGCTGGACACGGAGTGCGTGGAAGACATCAGGCTCTTTGTCTGGAAAAAGATGATCATGAAATGCACCATGGCCTCCATCTGCGCTGTGACCGACAAGACCATCAAGGGCGCCCTGGATTTTACCCCTACCCGGGAAATCGCCGACGCCTGCTTTCAGGAAGTGCTGGCCGTGGCCAAGGCCAAGGGCTACGATCTGGGGGAGGACTATCTGAAACAGGCCCTGGCCTACCTGGAGAAGGTGGGAGTCCACAAAGATTCCATGTGCCAGGACCTGGCCAATAAGACCCGCACCGAAATCGATTTTTTAGGCGGCAAAGTGGTGGAATACGGGGAGGAAACCGGGGTGCCCACACCCGTGTACCGGATCATGGCCAATCTGGTGAGGGCGCTGGAAGATAATTATCTGGGGAAATAAATACCCGAACATCGAACATCCAACATCCAACATCGAATTTCGGATTTTTTACGCATGGCAAAGTTTATCAACTACCGCAGTGACCTGAGCGGCGACGAGAAGGTCCTCATGGCCATCGTCCGAGCCGCGGAAACCTTCAAAAGGGTTGTCTCGACCCTTTTCCGAAAATACAACCTCTCCTTTCCCCAATACAATATTCTGCGGGTCCTGGATGCCTCCACCGACGGCCAGAGCCGCATCACCGAGGTAAGCCGCATCATGCTGGTCTCCAGCGCCAACATGACCGGCCTGGCCAAGCGTCTGGAAAAGAGCGGCTTCCTCGCCCGCAAGTCGGAGCCCCGGGACGAGCGGGTCACCCTCCTGGAAATCACCCCGAAAGGAAAGTCCACCCTGGCCGACATCGAGCTGAAGCGGGATGCGCTCCTGGAAAAAATGCTGAAGGGGTTTATGGAAAAGGAAAAGAAAGAAATGATGATCCTGGTCCGGAGGATCCTGAGAAACGCCCGACAGATGGGGTGAAGGAAGAGGCCGTCGGCTTTAAAGAACTGACGGCCGTCGAACAACCTGCATCGAACGTCCAACAGCGTATTCAAAAGGGTTCTGTAAATCTCCGTAGGGAGTTGAGTCGCGAGTGGGTCATTCTGAATGATCCGAATGCCAATCAGTCATATGGCTGCCGTGCGTCTTTAAATAAGACCCGGGCTGGTAGAACTTGTCATAAAAGTCCAGGTCGAGGTGGTGCGCCTGCAGATACATGATGAGGAACATGGAAGGCACCGTTCCCGGAAATTTGCCGAAGACATCATAAACATACTGGGCTTGCAATGCCACGCACTCCCTGAACCGTTGGTCGTGGACCTGGGCGGCCGAGCGTACCCGACGGCTGCTTTTCCACGGGCCGGGCGTATCCGGATGGAATGGCCCGCCGGGCCCGAACTTGCGGTCGCAAAGGGCATCCACAGCGGCTCGCATATTCCGGTAATGGGGCGGGCAGTAGCCTTCCATCACTTCCGCCAGGCCGGTGGGATTCGCGTAGGGCCAGCGGTCATCCGTGTCATAACGGAATCCCAGGCCCGGCACTTCCGGATTGCCGCTGGCGCCCAGCATGGCGAAGGCATCGACCCCGTTGAACATCCAGCCCCCCAGCCCCATGGCCTGAAGCATCAGCACACCGGCGTAGCAGCTTGTCCCCAGTTCCACGGTCAACTCCGAGAGGGACCATTGCTCCACGAATGTCAGGGGCCAGACATTGGTCACGTCCACGATGTCGGCGAACGTTTCGAGGCCCGCGATGGGACGTTTATGGATGTCATCGTACAGCACCAGACCGTTCTGTAGCATGTAACACAGATTGAGGAGAACATGCTGCGAAAGGTCCCCGACCGGGATGACGACCAGGGTGGACGGCTTGTTGAACACCCAGGTGTTGTGCGCCTCGGTGTAGGGCACCTCGGAAGGGAATTTCAAGCGCCCGTCCTGGAGTTTGCGTACACGCCCGCGGACATTGTCGACAAAGGCCTCCAGATTCAATGAGCCATCCGCCGTCCGATCAGCGAAGGCCGGCGCATCCCGCATCTCCAACACATACAACCCCTCGTCATCGGTGAAAAAAATTTGACTGGTATGAAATCCGGCGGCTGAGGGGAACGTCCGGCCCCCCGCAGCGCCGGCGTAATTGGAGAG
>JALOOY010000490.1 GCA_025454185.1 Thermodesulfobacteriota bacterium | reverse complement strand
GCCGACGGCCAACAGCCAGGGGAGGAGAGCCGCCGGTGACTTTTTCTGGAAACAGCGCTGCAGGGCCAGCAGACCCAGCGCGGGCAGGGCTGCCGGTGTATTCAGGACCCCAATGATCAGGGCGGTCCAGCCGAGACGAGGACGACCCGTCACCCAGGCAGCCGTACCGACGGCCACCCAGACGGCCGTAAAAACTTCGCCGAAATAGAACCACAGGTGATGGGGAAACATAGAGCCGGTGAGGAGGATAAGAAAAAAGGCCAGCAGCCGGGGTTTGTGCTCTGGGAAGGCCAGCAAGCGGTACAAGGCCAGGAAGCCGAAGGCCAACAGCGCCACATTAAAACGGGAACACCACCATTCCGGGGTCTGGACGACCTTTCCCAGCCAATACAAAGGACTGGAAAACAACGGACCGACCAGGGAATAAGACATGTACGGGAGTTGCCCCAGCTCGAGCAGGTGGGCCAAGGCCCGGAAGCGGTCTACCCCGTCCCCCCCCAGGGAATGGGGCAGTAGAAAAAAGAAACCTGTCAGCCCGGAGACGACCAGCGCTGGTTCAAACCAGGGTGCTTCGCTATGGCGAAGATAGAAACCGACCAGGAGCATCCCCAAAGCCACCCTGACCGGGACCTCCAGGGAAACGAGGGAGATCTTGATGCCGGCTACCGTCGTTTCCAGCGGCGCCAGCCACAAAAAGAGGATCAGCGAGAGCAAAAAATATCCGGAACCCGTCAGCAGGAGAACCCTGGAGGCGACCCTCCGGGGGCGGGAAAGGGGAGACAGCGGGTGGGGGGGAGCGTTTCTTCTCAAATTAAGGACGTAACCGTTGCCGGCGCTTGACCACCAAAAATCTTCACCCTTCTCAAAAGGGGGAAGCGTCAAAAAAAACACCCGCCTGGGCCGCGGGGACCTTTCCCGAGAGTGCCGTAGAAGGAAACAGCCCGGGGTTTCCGGTTTCCCCTTGCCTTCTGAAAAATTACTAAACTATACTGATCGACGTTTCAAGAAGTTTTTGCGAAAAAGGGATGGAACCCATGGTTTTCGGCGCCGACCTTTCCGTCACCTCCCTGGTGACCTTCATTCTAAGTCACGGATACGCTCTTTTGTTTGTCTGGGTATTCCTGGAGCAGATCGGGCTGCCGATCCCGGCAGCCCCCATGCTGCTGGCTGCCGGCGCTTTGGTCGGGTATGGAAATCTGAATGTTGTATTTGTCTTCCTGGTCGTCTGGAGCGCTTCCCTGATCTGCGACCTGATCTGGTATTTTCTGGGCAAGTACCGCGGAGAGAAAGTCGTCTCCTTTCTTTGCCGGGTTTCCCTGAGCCCGGATTTTTGCGTCGGCCGGACCAAAGTCCTTTTCGACCGGCAGGGAGTCCGGTCCCTCCTGGTGGCTAAATTTTTGCCCGGGGTCAATACGGTCACGCCCCCCCTGGCCGGAATCTTTCGTATGCCCCTCTCCCGGTTTATCTTCTGGGATACGCTGGGTATCGCACTCTGGGTGATCGTGCTGAGCGGCCTGGGCTATCAATTCCGCCACCAGTTGGAATGGGCGGCCCGGCAGGTGCTGGATATGGGAAATTGGCTGGGGATCGGCCTCCTGGCCCTTTTGGTGGTCTATATCGGCTTCAGTATCTGGCAGAGAAAAAAGGTGATCCGCAAAATTCCCCGGTTGCGGATTTCCCCCCAGGAGGTCAGGGATAAAGTCGCGCAGGAAGAACCTCTCTTTATCCTGGATGTTCGTTCGGCCCTGGATGTCAAAAAGCAGCCCCAATACATTCCGGGGGCCTTCCATCTGCCCCTGGACAAACTCCCCCGGCAGTATCACCAGATTCCCCGGGACCGGGAGATCGTCATCTACTGCTCCTGACCGAAGGAGGCCTCCAGCGCCCGGGTGGCGCTCTGGCTGAAGCGACGGGGAATGACCAGGGTCCAGGTCCTGACCGGCGGCCTCCAGGCTTGGATCGACCACGGTTTCCCGGTGGAAGACCGGCGGGATACCCGGCCCGACGATAGGGTTGGTCCGCCCCGGTAATTTTAACTTCAGGTTCATGGCCGAAGCAAATCGATCATGCGCCGATAAGTCCCTCCGGCTTTGCGGGCGATGGCCGGTCCGTAGCCGAAGGCCAGGGGATTGTCCTCCGTATCGATGACAATCAGGGTTATGCCGTTGTGCCGCAGTCCGGTCGCGACCTGGAAGGCTTCGTCCACCGGGTCCAGATCAGAGAAACTCAGGTTGGGTTTGCCGTCGGAAAAAAGCACGATTACCGGTTCGGCCCGCGGGTTTTGGAAGCCTTCCCGGACCAGGGCCCGGTAGGCCAACCGGAGACCCTCGGCCAGGGGGGTCTTTCCGCCCACCGGCAGCAGGTCCGCCGTTTTTTTTGCCCGGCCGATATTTCCGGTAAAAGGCAGCAGCAGGCGCGACTGCTGGTGGCGGAAAGAGACCAGCGCCACCCGGTCCCGGCGCAGGTAGCATTCCTGCAGGTATCCCCGCAACAGCCCCTTGACCAGTGAAATGCGGTCCCGAACCCGCATGGAAGAACTGGCATCGACGACAAAAACCACGGCATACCCGGTCCGCCTTTCCCGGATTTTTTCCTGCAGGTCCTCGGGGGCCAGGGGGAGCGGTCTCAGCCCGCGCTGAAAACGAGGCCGACGGGAAGCGGCCTGGATGGTGGCCAAAAAGGCCAGGCTGTTCAGGGAGCGGTTTTCAAAGGGTGCGGTCCGGACGAAAAGGCCGTCTTCTTCCGAG
>JALOOY010000489.1 GCA_025454185.1 Thermodesulfobacteriota bacterium | reverse complement strand
GGTGTTACTCCCGACTGCTGTTGGCCCTGGATCGCCGGGAGGAATTCGTCTCCTTAAACCGCCGTCTGGAACAGAATTTTCCGGGAGAGACGGCCCGCCTCTATCTCGACCGGGCGGCCTTCTTTTCCCGGCAGGGAAAAAAGGAACTGGAATATGTCCAGCTCCAAGAGGCCCTTCGGAAGAACCCGCAGCACCTGGAGATCCGGAAACGAATCGGGGTCTGGTTATACCGGGAGCGCCAGTGGGCCAAGGCCGAGGCGCATTTCCAGGAACTGGCCCGGGAAAAAAATCTGCTGGCCGAGGCTTTTCGGCGTTTGGGGCTGATTCGCGTAGACCAGGGTCTTCCGGAACAGGCTGCCGAATATTTTTGGAAATCGCTGGCCGAGGATCCCGATTCCCTGGCCGCCCGGTTCTGGCTCTACCGAATGAATCGGACCGCGGCGGACCGACGGTTCCAGCCCCAGGTGGAGGAGGCCCTCCGGCAATTTGCCCGTTCTCTGGAAACCGGCCTGCTGGAACTGGCCGACCTCGAAGCCGGTGTCCGCAACTGGGCAAAGGCCGAGGACCTCTACCTGGAAGTCATGGAGAGCGGGGAGGATGATGAGGTCCTGCAGGCGGCCCTGCAAAAGGTCCAGCGGGGGATCGACCGCCGGGAGTATGATCTTACCGAAATCTTCCTGGAGGACCTGCAGAAACGGTTTCCCCGTAACCAGAAAATCACCCGGGCCCTGGTCCTGACCTATAGCCTGAATAAGACCTACGGGGAAGCTGTCCGGCTCATCGACGGCCTGCTTAAAATCGAAGACCCACTGGACCCGGTGTTGAATGTAAAAAAGGCCCGGCTCCTGGAACGGTGGAACAAACACGAAACCTCCCAAGGCGTTTTTACGTCCCTGCTTACGCCGGCCGTCGATCAAGTACTCTGGGATCGCCTCCAGGAGTGGCCCTGGCAGCCCCGACCGCAGGAAATGGAACCTTTGAAGGACCTGCTGGCGCAACGGGATCCCCAGTCCCTGTTTTCGTGGTATGAAAAATTCTACAGCCGCTTGGCCGAGGCGCCGCTGGAGCCCGCCAGCCGTGAGCGGCTGGAGCAGGTGCTGGGCGAACTGGAAGCCAAGGCCTTGATTCAAAAGAAAGTGTACCTGGAGAGGGAAGGGAAGGACCTGATCTGGCGGGGCCAGTTTATGGCGGCCAGGACCGCGTTGGAGGCGCTGCAGATGTTGGACCCGGACAATGAGGACGTCAAAATGGATTTGGAGCGCAGCCACCGGCTGCAACCCTGAAAAGGCGCAGCGCCTCCCTCCTTTTAACTTGACAGCCGGGCCCCTATTCGCTAACTTCTAAGAAGCGATAAAACCGGTTAGGTATGGAAGCAATGGATTTCCCCCAATTATTTTCGGCAACGGTTCTACGGCAGTTGCTGCCGGCCCAGCGGTCCGATCAATTTTTCGAGGCCCTCTACGGGGGTCTGGAAGAGGGAGCCTTTGACATCCGTCTGGCGTTCCAGGACTTCGAGCCGGCCGGGCGACGCCTGGTCTTCGAACTGGAGCTGCATGAACGGCCGGGGAAATGTCTGGCCTGTAACCTGACCTACGGGTTGCCCCAGGTCTTCTCCCGTCATCCGGTGCTCAACCTGAAGGGCATCGTCCAGGAGATCGACACCCTGCTGGCCGGGCGGGCGAAATGCGCCTCCTGGTCCCTGGGCCGGACCATCACCCGGAGCAACTCCCTCCACACCATCCCGTTCTACATCATCCTGGAATAATTCCCCACCTTTCTTTAGGTCCGCTTCGTCTTCCGTGGTTGGAACTGCCGGGCTTTATTGAGCGCCAGGCCGCCTGGCTTTTTCATAAATTTTCCAACTCGGTCAAAAATTGGCAGAGGATGCCGGCCCGGCTTCAATCCCCTCCCTTTGCTATTGTATAACTATAATAAATAATTGAAAAATTAAATATTATGGCCCTTGCCGCCGCTGGTATTTATCTTGCAATGTTGACAGTGATCGGATCTGGATTGGGGTTCGCAAAAAAAATTATACGTCGGTATTCCATTTTTTACCAGGTGTGCCGATAAAACGGTAAGAGGATAACGGGATACTTTTATGGACAAAATATGTATTGTCAGGCGGCGGCAGCAAAACAATTATGTTGAACCGGTATGGGGAAAGGGCCTGCCGCTGGCCCTGGAAGATTCCCTTCAGGAGGAAAAAGATCCGATGATGACCATACCTACCACACCCGGAGAAGCCAAGTTTCTGCCCCTGACGGATGCGGAAAAGGGGACTTTGAAATTGATCAGCGGGATCGCCATCGAACAATCCACCGTAGAGGAGGGGCGGGTTACCTTCAATTTCCGTTTGCGGACCGAGGAAACCCTGAAAATGCTGAAGCCCGAACAGGTCTGCCAAATGCTGCAGATCAGCAGAACCTTTCTGGTCAAGATGGTCAGGCAGCGCCGGATCCGCAGTTATAAATTCGGGCGGTTACGGCGTTTTCTCCTGGCCGATATCATTGACTACCTGACCGTCAGCGAGGATGCCCTGATCCAGGCCGACAAAAAGAACCAAGAACTGCCGGGGATCAGGACGCAATACAGCAACTAGCCCCCGGGAGCACCGGATAGAGGAGGAGTGCTCATGTATTATGAATATTGGGGACTGCACAAACCGCCCTTTGACAACGTACCGGATCCTTCAATGTACGTCGATTGCCATCCATCCATGGAGAATGCCCTGGCCGAGGCCCTGTTC
>JALOOY010000025.1 GCA_025454185.1 Thermodesulfobacteriota bacterium | reverse complement strand
TCATAACCGCCGGCAGGGGGTCAATCCGCCGTCGGGCATGACGGTAATGCCGGAAAAGCCGGCGGCGCAGCCGCCCACCGGCGTGTCGCCCTCCGAGTCGCCCGGCGTTGCGGCGGCCAGAGGGTCGCCGGTAACGATCTCGATACCCGGAACGGATAACCGAACCAGGTCCTGGTGCAGCTCGCGGACTTCCTCCGCGGTCAACATCTCCTGCAGGAGGTCCCGGCCGCTGCCACAGGGGACCAGGCGGGAAAAACCGAAGCGACCCTGAAACCCCCGGTCGGAGAGGCCTCGAAGCAAATCCGAAATTTCATGCCTGTTCAGGCGGGAGACGGTGGCGTTGGCGGTACCCGGAAGGCCGGCCTGCCGCAGCAGGTCTATACCGTGCAGGGCCCGGGAAAAGCTGCCCCGCCCCCGGATACGGTCGTGGACAGCCTCGGGACCTTCGAAGCTGACCTGCACCCCGCTGACCCCGATCGAAGCCAGCCGGTCGGCCGTGGCGGCGTCGAGGAGCGTCCCGTTGGTCAGGATGTGCAGTTCATAACCGCCGGCGCGAATCTCCTCCAAAATGGGGAACAGGTCAGGCCGCAGCAGAGGCTCGCCGCCGGTGATGCTGAAACTGGGGGAAAAATCTATTCCGTAGGCTTCCTGCCAGGTTTCAACCGTCTCGGCGATCTCCCGCAGACCCCGGAGGACTTCCGGCAAGGCCATTTCCGTGCGCACCTCTCCCGCCTGGTAGCAGTGTTGACAGCGCAGGTTGCATCGATCCGTAAGATGCCATTGAACCGTAAATTCCATAGGCGTTCTTTTGGTCCAGACCGTTCGTATTGCCGAACCGGCAATATCAGGATTTTCACCCCTTTCACTTGCGGCAGGTCTGGGGCGGGTTTTTTTTCAGAGCCTTTTTTACCCGGTTCCAGAAGGCCGCCTCCCGTTCCTGGACTTCCGGACGGATGGGCTGTTTCATGGTCGTCACCTCCTTTCCATCATAGGTCTTAGCGATCCTTGATTAAAATTGTATCAGGAGGGTTGATCGTGTCAAGAAGTAAGTGGTTTCTGAAAAATTTGACTTGTATATATAGTTCGCATAAAATGTATATATAAGGAGGTGGAACCATGGCAACCACGATGACTTCCATAAGGTTGAATATTCAATTGGCCGACGAAGCAGTAAAAGTACTGGGCGCTAAAAACAGAACGGAAGCCGTTCATCTGGCCTTAAAAGAAATAGTGGCCCTCAGGAAATTCAAAAATTTAATGGCCAGGCACGCCGGCAAGCTGACCTTCGAGGCGCTGGATGAGTAGTTTTTTCATTTTTGACACCTCCGTCCTGGTCGATCAACTGCGGACCGGACGTCACCGGGAGCGTTTTGCCTCCGTAAACGGAGTGATCCGGACATCTTCCGTAGTCTTGTCTGAACTCTGGCGGGGGGCCACCCGGGCTGAAGAGAAGATTTTTCTGAGGGAGTTGGAGAAGAACCATCCTATCCTGACCCCAACGGAAAAAAATTGGCTGGAATCGGGACAAATACTTTCACGGGTCCAGACAGACAAAGGTTATACGTCAAAAAAACTTCGTGATCTCCATTTTGATGTATTGATAGCTTTGACGGCCAGGTCGCAGGGAGCCCTTTTGATTACGACGAATCGGGTCGATTTTGAATTGATCAGAAATTATCGTGAATTTAAGCTGGAAATATGGTGAGTGTTGTCTTCCTGCATTCGAAATTTGTCTTTATTTTACCGCGCCGGGGGCGGAGGGGTGCTCCCCGGGGGAATTTTCCCCTATACTCCGTGACTTCGCTCCCGGGGTAACGTCTATTTTGCCGATTTCGCCATTGGGTGTCCCGCTTTCCGCCGTCGCTCCCTCCACCCAGGCCGCCGTCAGCGTGTAGGCCACGGCCAGCACCACCGGACCGATGAAGATGCCGATGATCCCAAAGGCCATCAGACCGCCGATGACGCCGGCGAAGATGAGCAGCAGGGGCAGGTCGGCCCCTTTTTTGATCAGGAAGGGGCGGAGAAAATTGTCCATGGTGCCCACCACCACGGTCCAGATCAGCAGCACCGTTCCCCACCCCGTGGCGCCGCCCCAGTAAAGCCAGACCACCGAGGCCAGCAGGACCGGGATAGGTCCGATTTGGGCGATAGCCAGGACCAGCATCACTGCGGTCAGGACCGGGGCGAAGGGGACGCCGCAGACCACCAGGCCGAGGCCCCCCAGCAGGGACTGGGCCAGGGCCGTCACCACTACCCCGAGGGCTACGCCGCGGATGGCCTGTCCGGCCAGACGCACGGACTGTTCGCCGTAAGGTCCGGCCAGACGCTTCCCGAAACCCAACACGGCTTGGGCCGCCCGCTCGCCGTTGGTGTACAGCAGGGCGGCAATGACCACCGTCAGCAGGAACTGAACGAACAAGGCCCCCAAATCCCCCATCTGAGATAGAAACCATTTGACCACGGCCCCGGTGTAAGGCCAGGCCTTGTCGAGGATCCCCCGCAACCCGGAAGCGGCGATCTTGTCCCAGGCCTCGGCCGCCGGGAAACCCACGAAGGGCAGCCGGCGCAGCCAATCGGGGGCGGCGGTGATTTCATAATGGGCCAGGGATTTGGCCCAGCCGATGATGGTGTCGGTGTGGGTGGCGATCACCCCGATGGCCGCTGACAGGGGCACCACTAAAACGGCCAGGAGGATCAGGGTCATGACGGTGACCGCCAGACCCCGCCGGCCCCAGAGCCAGGACTGAATCGTGATCATCAGGGGCCAGGTGGCCGCTACGATGGTCACGGCCCAGATGATCGCGGCCAGAAAGGGGAGCAGGATCCAGAGGGAAATTCCCATCAGGGCCACGATGAAGAGCGCCCCCAGGATGGTGCGGGTCAGGTCATTTTTTTCGGCCATGGCATCTCCTTCGCGGAACGCCGAAAATACCAGGACCAACGTCTTGGCTCAACGGTACTCTCCGCATCTTGAGCAAAATCTTGGTGTCTTCGTGATCGCCTCACCAGGAACCGTTAAGACCGTCAGTGCGGGATCAGTTCCAGGGCTTGGTCACCGTTCCGCATGGCCTGCAGCGGCAAGCGCTTATCCAGTGTAGCCAGCCGGCCGCCCTTGTGGAACGCCAACCCCAACAGGTAGACATCGGTGATGTGCGCTGAGGTGAGCAGCACTTCGGTCTGGAGCAGGTCCCGCAGGTGGCCCAGGCTTTTTTTCCCTCCCGGGCTTTCGCCGGGATGACAAAAAAATTTTTTACCATAATGGCGCAGCGAAACACTAAAGTTCCCGGGTGCGCTCCATCAAGACCACGATGGCGCGGGGCTGGACCAAATAGGTGGAACCGGGCACCGGGGCCGTGTGCTTCCAGGTCACGATATCCTCGGGCGGTTCCAGGGCCGTGTCGATCCAGCGGTGCCAGGTTTTTCCCTGGAGGTTCTGGACCGGAGGCAGTTCGAAGGCCAACGGTTTCCAATAGGCGTTGATCATGATGTGCGTCAACAGACGGCCCCGGCGGCTCCAGGCGGTCAGGGCCAGGCTGTGGGAGTCCGGACCCCAGTCGGGCTGGCTGAGCTTCACGCCGTGCCATTGAATCCGGGCCTTTTGCAGGATCTCGCTCAGCGAAACGTCCCGGTCCGGGTCGCCGTTGCCCCAGCGCAGCCGGGCGGCGATCAGGCTCTTGACGAAACGGTGCACCTCGGCGTTCCGGTCCAGCAGGCGCCAGTCCAGCCAGCTTATTTCGTTGTCCTGGCAGTAGGCGTTGTTGTTGCCTCCCTGGGTCCGGCGGATTTCGTCGCCCATGAGCAGCATGGGGGCCCCGAAGGCCAGGAGCGTGATGGCCATAAAATTTTTCACCTGGCGGGTCCGCAGTTTTTCGATGGCCGGGTCCGCGGTGGGGCCTTCCACGCCGCAGTTCCAACTGAGGTTGTCGTTCAGGCCGTCCCGGTTTTCCTCGCCGTTGGCCTCGTTGTGCTTTTCGTTGTAGGAAACCAGGTCGTTGAGGGTGAAGCCGTCATGGCAGGTGATGAAGTTGATGCTCTGCTCCGGCTCCCGGTCCTGATGGGCATACAGGTCCGGGCTGCCGAGCAGGCGGGAGGCCAGGCGGGACACGGTGCCGCGGTCCCCTTTCATGAAACTCCGCACGTCGTCCCGGAATTTTCCGTTCCATTCCTTCCAGCTTTCGCCGATGAAGCTGCCTACCTGGTACAGGCCGGCGGCGTCCCAGGCCTCGGCGATCAGTTTGGTGCCGGCCAGGACCGGATCCGATTCGATGTCCCAGAGGACCGGGGGATTGGCCAGGGGGACGCCGTTTTCGTCCCGGGTGAGAATGGAGGCCAGGTCGAAACGAAAACCGTCCACGTGCATGGCGTTGACCCAGTGGTGCAGGCTGTCGATGATCAGGCGGCGCACGATGGAGTTGCCTGCGTTGAGGGTGTTGCCGCAGCCCGAATAGTTGGCGTAGCGCCCGGAGTCTTCTTCCAGGATATAATAGGCCTTGTTTTCAAAACCCCGGTAACACAGGGTGGGGCCGTATTCGTGTCCTTCCGTGGTATGGTTAAAGACCACATCGAGGATGACCTCGATGCCGGCCCGGTGCAGGGCCTTGACCAGGTCGCGGAATTCATCCAGGGCGCCCAGGGGGTCCCGGCGGGAGCAATAGGCCCCGTGGGGTGCAAAAAAACTCACCGGGCTGTAACCCCAGTAATTCTTGAACCCGGGAGGCGCGTCCTGGTCGTCAAACTGAAAGACCGGCAGCAGCTCCACGGCGGTGATGCCCAAATCCTGCAGATAGGGGATTTTCTCAATCAACCCGGCGTAGGTGCCCCGCTTTTCTTCTGCCAACCCGGAACTGGGGTGGCGGGTGAAGCCGCGGACGTGCAGTTCATAAATGATGGTATTGGAAAAGGGACGCCGCAGGGGCTGGTCCCCCTCCCAGTCATACAGGTTCAGGTCGGCCACCACGCTTTTCATGGCTACGGCCGTATTGTCGCCCGTCAGACTGGCCGCCAGCCGGCTGTAGCGGGGGGGTACGGCCAGGGCCTTCCCATAGGGATCCAGCAGGAGCTTCTGGGCATCGAAGCGCAGGCCCTTCTCCGGGGCGTAGGGACCGGAAACCCGGTAGCCGTACCTCTGACCGGGCCGCAGACCGGGAACGAAGACGTGCCAATAGAAGTAGGTCCGGTGGAGCTGCGGTTCCAGGGGGATCACCCGGGAGGTGCGGGCGTCATCGTCTTTCTCGAACAGCAGCAGTTCCACGGCGGCGGCGTTCTTGGAGTAGACGCTGAAATTCACCCCTTCGGGGCAGATGGTGGCGCCGAGGGGAAAGCTGCTGCCGGGTTGGCTGGGGGATTCATTCATTGGGAGTATCCTTCGATTATCAGTACACTTTAAACTTTTTAAGATTTTATTCACCGCAGAGGCACGGAGGACGCAGTGAATACTATTTTCCCCTTGGCGGGATCCGGCCGCCGGCGCATAGGCGTCAACGTAAGGATAAGGCCTGGAGCGGGGTGCTCTTTTGTTAATAAGAGTGGCGCTGCCTACCCGTCATGCTGGACTTGATCCAGCATCCAGGGCAGTTCAAAGCGTCCAACTACCCTGGATCCCGGCCTACGCCGGGATGACAGACCGTACGGAAAACCAACTTTTTCCTCAAAAAATTGTTTTATGCGCCGGAAAAGCTTAGTGGCCCATTTCGCAAATATAACCACTTATTCTGTGATCATTTCGATCCCGGGTTGTCAGCCTCGTTCCGGGATTCGGCCCGCTTCCGGCGGGCCGTAACGAAGACATAATACAACATGAGCAGCGGCAGGACCGAGAGGCCGACCTCGAAGTTCCCCTTAAAAAAATAAAACGTGCTCAGGCCTACCAGAAACAGAATAATGATTATTTGAACGATGGCGGAGGTCTTGCTCATGGGATGCGGCCCTTGGCTTTATTTGTCGAAGTCCCTCGACAATTTTTTCCTTATTATAATCGATTGATTTTTATAAATAAATAGTTTCCTGAAGGCCAAGGCTCTTCTTCGGACTCCGGCCGGGGCGGCTTCGGTTCGACGAAATTGTCGAAGTAGAACGGGGCCTCCATCGGTGCTTTGCTCTAAAATAATAAATGATTTTAAATGGTTAAGATTAAAAAGTCACTTTGGCACGATCCTTGATAAATACAGTGACAAGACCTGACAACAAAAAATTCAAATAAAAGGAGGACCATGACATGTTAGGTGAAATGAAGAAGGCGAAAGTCTGGATGGTAGGAGCGGCCCTGTTGAGCATGACGGGCCTGGCCGTAGCGGCTGGTCCCGGGATGGGGCGGGGCTGGGGCAACAACCCGGATTGCCCTAGAGGCGGTGCTTTTGATCGGCTGAATTTGACGGCCGAGCAGAAAACCAAGATGAACGAATTGCGGGAAAAGACCTGGAAAGACACGGTCACCCTGCGCAACGAGATGCAGACCAAGCGGCTGGAGTTGCGGACCCTCTGGACCAACCCCAACCCGGATAAAGACAAGATCAATGCCAAGCAGAAGGAATTGAACGCCCTGCGGGATCAGATGCAGGCCAAGATGACCGACTCAAAGCTGGAAGCCCGCAAGTTTCTTACCCCGGAGCAAGCCGCGGAACTTGGCACGGCCGGTCCGGGCATGGGCTTCGGCGGCGGCCACGGCTGGGGTAAAGGCCGAATGATGGGCGGTCCCGGCCGCGGTCCCTGCGGCGGCGGCTACGGTCCCGGTCCCGGATCCGGCAAGGGTTTCGGTCCTGGTCCCGGGTACGGTCCCGGTCCCGGCGGCGCCCGGTTGTAATATAGCTGCTCTTTCCTCTCTCCCTCCCACCCAGGGGGGCCTGAAGAGTCTTTCGGGCCCCCTTTCCTTTTGTCCCCCGTCCAGAGCGGGCAATCCTGGATGATGGCCAAGGCCAGGTAATGGGCGTCGTAAGTCGCCGGTTGTCCGAGTTGCCGGGATAGTTCCAAGGCCCGGTGGTGCAGGCCGCCCTCCTCATAAATTCTCCAAAGACGCCGGGACGGATATAGAAAAAATCCCCCACCTCCCCCCTGGACCCCGGCCTTCGCCGGGGTGACGACTTTTTGCGAGACCGTCAGTATTCAGCGGTTAGTTTTTGAGTTAGTTACTGAATTCCAGGTCTCGCCGGGTTTTAAGGCCTGGAAATCAACGGGATTGAGGTTTTTTTCCTTCAAGGCTTCTCCCAGGACCTGCACGCAATCGTCGAAGCCGTCCGGCCCGAGCTGAAAAACCTGGAAGTGGGCGGCGAGGCTGACCTTCGCCTTCAGGTCCAGATGGGCCTGAACGGCCTCCCCGGGGCCCATGTGAACCCGGAGGCGGTTCCCGGAAGTTCCGCCACTATTGTTGGATTTCGGCTGGAAAGGCGCGATGGGCAGAATAGCCGCCCGGATGGGCGCAAAACGGTCGGCGATTTCCCGGAAATGGGGGCCGTAGCCGGAGTCGCCGGAGAAATAGACATTCCCCGCAGGCCCGGAAATGACAAAACCGCCCCAGAGGGCCCGGTTGCGGTCCCAGAGGGTCCGGGAGGAAAAGTGCTGCGAGGGGACCAGGGTGGTGGTGACGTGGGGAGACAGACGGACCGACTGCCACCAGTCCAGTTCGTCCACCGTGGTGAGGCCGGCTTCGCAGACCAGTTCCCGGTTGCCGAGCGGTACCAGACTACGTGTAACACCCCTTTGGGCCAGTCGGGCCAGGGTGGGCTGGTCCAGGTGATCGTAGTGGTTATGGGAAAGGAGCACGGCATCGATGGCCGGCAGGTCTTCCAGCCGGAGCCCCGGCCGGGTGAATCGCTGCGGACCGGCCCAGGAAAAAGGACTGCAGCGCTCCGACCAGATGGGGTCGGTCAGGATATTGATTCCATCCATCTGAATCAGGAAAGTGGAATGACCCACGTAGGTAATCCGCAGCTCCCCTGGGGCCACTCGGGCCGGCGGCGGCGGGCCGGGAGGGAGTTCTTCAATGTCCGGCCAATCGGGCCAGTCATTGCCGGCCAGCCAGTGCCAGACCCAGCCCAGTACGCCCCGTTTCGGTCCCTCTCCCGTGGGTGAAAGTGAGCCCGGATTGAAAAAACGTTGGCCGTCGAAGTGATCCGAGAGGGGGGGCGCCTGTTCGGGGGAGAAGCCGGTCCGGGCCCCGCAGGCGGGGAGCAGGAGCAACGAACCTATAATAATATTTAAAAACAGCAGTTTAAGAATAAGACGGGTCGGGTTCGGTCCTTTCATGGTCTCCTCGCGTGTAGGGCCGCCTTTCCGTGGCAGCCGGGGAATATTAGCATCCTATCGGCTAAAAATCCCGCTTTATTAAGCGGTTGAAGCTAAAGGTCCCGGCCTTTATTTTTTCCCTTGACATACCATATCTTGTGTTTTAACCTCTGTCATCCCCCATATAAAGGATTAATTTCCCGAAGAGGTCGTCTCGCTTAAATCGTTGGTCATATTTAAAGATATATTTTTCGCCAAGACGCAGAGAACTGCCAAGGACAACATTTCTCCACAAAAGGAAACGCTATGGGCGCTGTCATTGAATTTTCCCGTGAGTCGGCCGATCCCGCCCCGCAAGAAACCACGGATCTGGCCCTGTTTGTCCGCACTTCGGACGAAGACCTGATTTCCTGGGACCGCCGGCGCATTGTGGCGGCCCTGGTCCGGGAGACGCTGGTGGACGAGGATACGGCGGAGGCCATCAGCCGCGACGTGGAGGAGATGATCCGCACCTCCCGGATCAAGATGGTCACGGCCCCGCTGATCCGGGAACTGGTCAACGCCAAACTCATCGAGCGCGGTCTGGAAAAACCGCGGCGCCGCCACACCCGACTGGGCGTGCCCTGGTATGACGTGGACCAGTTGATCGTCCACCCCAACAAGGAAAACGCCAACGTTCCCCACGGCCCCGAGGCCACCAACCTGACCCTGGCCGAAGGGATCAAGAAGGAATACGCCCTGCTCTCCGTCTTTTCGCCGGAAGTGGGCGATGCCCACATGCGCGGCGATCTCCATCTCCATGACCTGGGGTTCGTGGATCGCCCCTACTGTTCCGGCCAGTCCCTGGAATACATTAAGAAATTCGGCCTGAACCTGCCCAAGGCCCTTTCCATGGCCAAGCCGGCCAAACACCCGGAGGTGCTGCTGGCCCACATGGTCAAGTTCGCCGCGGCCCTGCAGTGCCATTTCGCCGGGGCCATCGGCTGGGATGCCGTCAACCTCTTTTTCGCCCCCTACCTGGAAGGCCTGTCGGATCGGGAGATCAGGCAACTGGCCCAGATGCTGATTTTCGAATTTTCCCAGCAGGCGGTGGCCCGGGGCGGGCAGGCCATCTTTACCGATATCAACCTCTATTGGGAGGTTCCCCGCCATTTCGAGGCCGTGCCGGCCATCGGGCCCGGAGGGGTCTATACCGGAAAGACCT
>JALOOY010000488.1 GCA_025454185.1 Thermodesulfobacteriota bacterium | reverse complement strand
CCCACCAAGTGCATGTCCTGGGACGGCCAGAAATTGAGCATCTACACCCCGGAATGCACCCGCTGCATGCACTGCATCAACGTCATGCCCAAGGCCCTGCGCATCGGCGATGACCGCGGTGTGTCCATCCTCCTGGGCGCCAAGGCCCCCATTCTCGACGGGGCCCAGATGGGTTCCCTGGTGATCCCTTTTATGAAGGTCGAACCGCCTTATACAGAAATTAAAGATTTTATTGAGAAAGTGTGGGATTGGTGGATGGAGGAAGGGAAGAACCGGGAGCGCCTGGGCGAGATGATGAAGCGTCTCGGTTTCCAGAAGCTGTTGGAAGTAACCGGTCTGGAACCGATTCCCCAAATGGTCAAAGAACCGCGGACCAATCCCTATATTTTCTGGAGGCCCGATGAAGTCCCCGGCGGTTTTGACCGCGACATCAACGAATTCCGCAAGTACCATCTGCGCTAAGGGAGGTGAAGACTCATGCCATACGATCCGAAGGAACCTTTGAAAGACAGAATAACCGATATCGGTCCGAAGCATTACGATGAATTCCTTCCGCCGGTCATCAAGAAGAACTACGGGAAATGGGCCTACCATGAAATCCTGGAGCCCGGCATCCTGGTCCACGTGGCCGAAAACGGCGACAAGGTCTTCACCATCCGGGTGGGCGGCGCCCGCCTGATGAGCGTTTCCCACATTCGGGAGATCTGCGAAATCGCCGACAAGCACTGCGACGGCCACCTGCGTTTCACCACCCGCAACAACATCGAGTTCATGGTCGACGACCTGGCCAAGGTGGAGCCCTTGAAAAAGGACCTGCTCAGCCGGAAACAGGCCGGCGGCGGGTACAAGTTCCCCATCGGCGGGACCGGCGCGGGCATCACCAACATCGTGCACACCCAGGGCTGGATCCACTGCCATACGCCGGCCACTGACGCCTCGGGCGTGGTCAAGGCCGTCATGGACGATTTGTTCGATGAATTCGTCAGCATGCGCATGCCGGCTCAGGTGCGGATCTCCCTGGCCTGCTGTCTGAATATGTGCGGCGCCGTGCATTGCTCGGACATCGCCATCCTCGGCTATCACCGCAAACCGCCGATGATCGATGCCGAAGTGATCGACAAGGTCTGCGAAATCCCGCTGGCCATCGCTGCCTGCCCGACCGCGGCCATCAAGCCGTCCAAGGTCACCAAGCCCGACGGGACCGTCGCCCAGGCCGTGGCCATCAACGCCGACCGCTGCATGTTTTGCGGCAACTGCTACACCATGTGCCCGGCCCTGCCTCTGGCCGACGATACCGGCGACGGCATCGTCATCATGGCCGGCGGCAAGGTCTCCAACCGGATCAATCCGCCCAAGTTCTCCAAGGTCGTGGTGGCTTTTTTACCCAACACCCCGCCGCGCTGGCAGGAAACGGTGGACTGTATCCACAAGATGGTGGATGTTTACGCCAAGGATGCCCGAAAATATGAGCGGCTGGGCGACTGGGCCGAGCGGATCGGCTGGGAACGGTTCTTCGAGAAGACCGGCCTGCCCTTTACCCACCACCTGATCGACGATTTCCGGGATCCGGCCTATTACACCTGGAGGCAGACTTCGCAGTACCGGTTCACCAACTCCTAAAGCCAAAAAAATTACCGATTTTTTTGGCTGGAATATAAGATCGTCGGTCCTCTTCCTCACCGTTATCAGGAGGGGAAGAGGACCGAAGGATTTCGTCCATAACACTTTTTGAATGCTTACCATGTAAGAAGAAAAGAGGTCCATGATGGATGATGCCGAAGCGAAAAAATACATCGCGGAAGAACTGGAAAAAAAGAAGGGCAAATCGAAGTTCTATTTGAAGGATTTCTACGCCATGTTGCCCGACCGGAAATCCCGGGAAGTCAACAAGCTGGTGAATAACATGGTCCAGGAGGGGATCCTGGAATACTGGTCCAGCGGCAGCACCACCTTGTACGGCCTGAAGGGCGCCGGGAAACAGCAGTCCGCCGAGGGAGAATAACCCCTTCGTTTCATTGTTTTTTTGATTTATTAGGTCATGAACGCACCCCGTTTAGTCCTGGCGGCCCTGCGGGGAGGGGCCGGAAAAACCGTTCTTTCCATGGGTCTCCTGGCCGCCTGGAAAGACCGGGGCCTGAAAGTAATACCGTTTAAGAAGGGTCCGGATTATATCGACGCGGGATGGCTGGCCAAGTCCGCCGGCCATCCCTGTTATAATCTGGACCCTTTTTTAATGGGGAAAAGGTCCCTGCTGGCTTCTTTCAAACGGCGGTCCCGGGAGGGCGAGCTGAGTGTGATCGAGGGCAACCGGGGAGTTTTTGACGGTATCGACGCCCGGGGCACTTACAGTACCGCCCAACTGGCCAAGTGGCTGGAGGCCCCGGTCGTGCTGATCGTGGATTGCACCAAGACCACCCGAACGGTGGCGGCCATGATTTTGGGCTGCCGGGCCTTTGACCCGGAACTGCCGCTGCGGGGCATCATTCTCAACCACATCGTGCGCAGCCGTCATGAAAGGGTAATCCGCAAGACCATTGAGCAGATCAGCGATCTGCCCATTTTGGGCGTGCTCCCCCGGATGGCCGCCACCCGGCTGCCTGAGCGTCACCTGGGGTTGGTGCCCTTTCAGGCAGACGATGGCCGAGAATCACCTGGACCTGGAAAGGCTCCATAACCTGGCTCGGTCGGCGCCCCCGCTGGGAACAACGGCCTGGCGCAATTCGGATTCCGGGACCCGCCCCGCTGCGGACCCGCCCCGTATCGGGGTCATTCAGGACAGTGCTTTCCAGTTCTATTATCCCGAAAACCTGGAAAGTCTGCAGGCCGCCGGGGCCGAGCTGGTTTTTCTCAACGCCCTGGGCGGTCGCTTTCCCGCTGACCTCGACGCCCTATACATAGGTGGCGGTTTTCCCGAAACCCAGGCCCCGGCTTTGTCTCAGAACGAATCTTTTCGACGATCCTTGGCCGTGG
>JALOOY010000487.1 GCA_025454185.1 Thermodesulfobacteriota bacterium | reverse complement strand
GGCGGATTGGCGGCCCTGGAAGCCGCTTCCCGACTGATCGATCTGGGGTACGAAGTGGTCCTGGCCGAACCCGCAGGGCCGGGAAAGAACGCCGAATCGGCACCAAAGGCCTGTGAGGACGAGATGCGGGAGCGCCTGAGACAATCGGCCAAGGCGCTGATCAGGGAGCGTGCCCAGGTCAAGGACATCAGGGGGTTTGCCGGGGATTTCCTGGCGGACCTGGAAACAGCCGCCGGACCCCATAACGAAGCCGTGGGCGCCGTCATTCTGGCGCCGGCGCTTCTGGCCCAAGACTCGGATTATCCGGTCCTTCCTGAGACGGCCGGGAACTGGATGATGCTGGATCAGCTTCACGGGGCCATCGCCTTTCCGGCCGGAGCGCCGGAAGGTTTTCGGTCCTTGGCCCCCGATTCCTATGTGGCCCTGGCCGTGGGCTTGCAGGGCAGCGGGAGCGCGGCGGAGATGGCCGAGGCCTTGAACGGGGCACTGAAGATCCGGGAGAAATACGGGGCCCGGGTTTATGTCTTCACCGGACAGATCAAAGTGGCCGAAGAGGGACTGGAACGACTCTACATGGCCTGTCGGGATGCGGGAGTCGTTTTTTTTAAATTCGATGAAAACCTGCCGGAGTTCTCTATGGAGGAAGGCCGGCCGGTCATCCGGTTCGTCGATACCCTGGTGGCCCAGCCGTTGGAGCTGAGCCCAGAACTGCTGATTACCGATTCGGCGCATGTTCTTCCGGAGGCAATGCGGACCCTGGCCGCGGAGGGTCGGGTAGGCTTGGACCGCTCCGGTCTTCTGCAGCCGGCTAACGTGCACCTCCAGCCTTATCAGACCCTTAGGGAGGGGATATTTGTGGCCGGCCCGGGACGGCAGGGCCCGCTCTTGTTCGATCATGAACTCGAGGAAGCCCGGGGAGCGGTTTTAGCGGTCCATCATTTTTTCCAGGGCCGGGAGATGGAGTTCCGGGACCGGGAAGTAATAGTGGACCAGGGTCTGTGCACGGTCTGTTTGACCTGCCTGCGCTACTGTCCCCACCAGGCCATCGGCTGGACCCACCGGGTGTTCATTCACCCCCTGGCCTGCCGGCGCTGCGGCATCTGCGCCGGCGAGTGCCCCATGGATGCCATTCAGATCACGGGGTACGCCGATGCCGAGGTAGAGAAGCGATTGGCCGAAATCTGCGCCGGCTGGGAGAAGGAAGCGGCCAGCGGACCCCGGATCGTCGTCTTCGGCTGCCAGCGCTCGGCGGGAATGGCCTGGGAGGAGTTGGCGCAGGGCGCAAGGCGTGAGGTGCAAGGGGAAATAAAGGAAAAACAGGCGGTCCAGGCTTGGGGTCCGGGAACGGTGGCGTTCATCGGGTTGCCCTGTGCCGGGAAGCTGGATACGGACAGCCTGCTGAAAGCCCTGGCTGCAGGGGCGGACGGGGTTCTGGTTTTGGCTTGCCCGGAGGAGAATTGCCGGGCGCAACATGGGAATACCTACGCCCGGCGCCGCCTGGACGAGGCCCGGGATTATCTGCAGGAGGCCGGGCTGGATCCCGGGCGCCTGCGTTTCGACAGCCTTTCCAGCAACATGGTTCATAAATTAGTGGAAACGATTGATCAATTTATGCGGGATTTAAAAGCTTAATCCGATGGAACGCATTGATCTCAAAAAACTAGACGCTGATTTCAAATACCGGGTGGCCGCGGAGTTGGGCGGGGAACACATCCGCAAATGCTACGCCTGCGGCGTCTGTTCGGCCCGCTGTCCCATCGAGAAGATCGAACCGGAATACAATCCCCGCAAGATCATCCGCATGATTCTCCTGGGCCTGGAGGAGGACCTGCTCAAGGAAGAGCTGCTCTGGCACTGCTCCAACTGCTACACCTGCCAGGAGAGCTGCCCCCAAAACGTGAATTTCACGGAGGTGGTCTTTGCCCTGCGCAACCTGGCTGTCCGCAAAGGAGTGGCCCCCCCGGGCATGGGGGCGGCCCAGAACCTGCTCAGCCAGCAGGGCCGCATGTACGAGGTGGGGGAGTTCGAGAACGAAAAGCGGGGGGAACTGGGGTTGCCGAAGGTTAAGATGGATACGGAAAGTATCCGGAAATTATTGGAAGCCAAGGAGTAAAGACGGCACAGCCGGGGCGGCCGTGCTACATTTAAACACGATTTACTATGGAAGGAAATGGCGACCGAAAGATGGCGGGAGGGAAAGATGTAGCACAGCCGCCCCCGGCTGTGCCCCCTAGTAGCTTCCCCAAAGCTAAACCCGCCCACAGCCACTATCGGCGCAACCTTCCGCACATGCAACTGGAAGATAAACCGATTTTTGTGACCTTCGCAACCTATCAACGGTGGGAATTACCCGTATCGGTCAGGGACTTGGTATTGGAACATTGTCTGCATGACCACGGGAAGAAGGTAGTTGTCCATGGGGTCGTAGTGATGCCCGATCATGTCCATATGGTCATCAGCCCCATGCGGGATGTCCAAGGGGATATCTTTGGATTGGCCGAAATCATGCATGGGATCAAAGGGGCTTCGGCTCACAGCATAAACAAACTCTTAAACAGAAAAGGTCGGGTCTGGCAGGATGAATCCTTTGACCATGTTTTGAGATCAGATGAAAAGGTAGACAGTAAGGTGACCTACCTTTGTGAAAATCCCGTGCGGAAGGGCTTGGTTGGTTCCGTGGATGATTATCCCTGGTTATGGCGGGAATGGGTGGAGGGAGAGGGCACAGTCCCGCAGACTGCGGGACTGTGCTACATGAGATACAGAAC
>JALOOY010000486.1 GCA_025454185.1 Thermodesulfobacteriota bacterium | reverse complement strand
CAGGGTATGCCCCTGGAGCAGATCGGTTTTTTAAGCATTCTGGGGCTGGCCTGGAGCCTGAAGCTCTTTTGGGCGCCGCTGGTGGACCGGTTCGGCCGGCGGGCCGCCTGGATTGTACCCGCCCAGATCTGCTGCGCTGGGGGCATGCTGCTGGTGCCCCAGTTTTCCCTGTCCCCGGCCCCCTGGACTTTTTGGCTGGTGATCGGCGCCCTGTGCGCGGCCTCGGCCACCCAGGACATTGCCATCGACGCCTATACCATCGACCTGCTGGAAACCCGGGAACTCGGCCTGGCCAACGGCCTGCGCATGGGGGCCTATCGCGTGGCCCTCATTGCCGCGGGGGGCGGGTTGGTAATGCTCAGCGATTTCGTGGGCTTGGAGGCCAGTTTTGTCGGGGTGGCCGTCCTGATGGCCGTCATGGCCCTGGTGGTGTTCCTGGGGCCTGATTTTCAACGGCCGCGACCGGCTGCAGGCGGGGTTACGGATCAGCCGGCAGTCTGGCAGCAACTGTGGGCCGCGGCTCAGGGTATCCGGCAACTCCCCCATGTCTGGGCTGTCATCCTGTTTATTCTCACCTTTAAACTGGGAGATGCCTGGATGGGGTCCATGGTCAGCCCCTTCTGGGTGGACATGGGTTTCAGCCGCACCGAAATCGGCCTGATCTCCGGGACCTTCGGGGCCGTGGCCACCATTTTAGGGGCCATGGCCGGGGGATATTTGACCAGCCGCTGGGGTATCGCCCCAGCCTTATTCATTCTGGGAGCTTTCCAGGCCCTCTCCAACCTGGGATACTGGATCGCGGCCTGGCCGGGCATGTGGCGCTACGCCACGTATCTTGCCTCCCTGGTGGAAAGCCTGACGGGAGGCATGGGTTCAGCGCCCTTTATGGCCTTCATGATGCTGCTGTGCGACAAACGGCACAGCGCCACGCATTACGCTTTTTTCAGTATGCTCTTCGGTTTTACCAGATCAATCGCGGGGTATCTGGGTGGCCTGGGAGCGGCCAGCTTCGGTTACGGGCCATTTTTCTTTTATACGTTTTTAGCCGCGCTGCCGGCCTTTGTCCTGCTCCCCTGGATTTTCCCGGTGGCCCGGCAGCGGGAACAGCAACTGAACGCCACGACGGAGGACAGGTAAACATGGATCAGATGTCTTATGAGGGTAAACTGGTACAACTGGTGGAAATCTTCCAGGGTGACGAGGAGTATGCCAAGGCCGTCCTGGACAAGTGGCTGCAAAAGAACCGGGCTGAATTCGAAGCCCAGATTCTGGCGGAAGTGAGCCGCCGGCTGGAAGGGCTCAACTCCATCGTCCCGGTGACTCTCAAGGTCGTGATCGACGCCCAGGGGGTGCAGCTCCCCGGCAGTACGCTGCCCGCGCCGGCCAAGAGCCAGGCCCCCAAGGAAAAGCGGGCGGCCGGTAAGAAAATTCCCCTGTTCGAGTCCTGAGCGTGGAGATTCAGGAATTCGAAAAAAGGCTGGCCACGGCCATTAACCTGTTAGGAGAGGAAGCCGGCCGGCGTTACATGGAGCAAAGACTGAGGGAACTCCGCCCCGATATCGAACAGCGCCTGGCCGGCGAAGTTTATCTCCGTCTGGCCGGCTTATCCCTGCCCCGGTCTTTGACTTTGTATGTGGATATCGGCCCCCAGGGGGTGAAGGTCAGGCCCGGCCGAAAAAGCCAGTCCGCCCAGGCGGGTTAGGGACCGGGCAATCAGGGACCGATCCGGATGAATGGCATTAATTTAAATTAATTCAAATAGATATGCGTTCGTCGGTTTGATGTCGAGCCGCGGCGCCTCTAGAAGGTTTTTGTTATGGATAATTCTTTAAAAAATATGAATCTTCCCGGATAAATTTGCTTGACAAGATTTACCCTCATTGAGTACATTTCCTTTGAAAACCGCATGTCAAGGAACATTCAGGGATGAGGAACCTGGAAGGGGGTTACGGTAACCCATCTTTTAACATGCACACTCCTCCTGCTCTGCTAGCAGGAGGGCACTATAACATTTATTGTGGGAGAAGGTTGTTGATGAAGGAAACAGGTAGGGTGAAGTGGTTTAATGATTCCAAGGGGTTTGGCTTCATTTCGCGTGAGAATGGCCCCGATGTATTTGTCCACCACAGTTCCATTCAGAGCAAAGGCTTCCGGTCTTTAGCCGAGAATGACGAAGTTGAATTCGAGGTGGTCCAGGGCCAAAAAGGTCTACAGGCTCAAAATGTTGTCAAGATCGGCTAGTTAAGGCATCCAAAAGACTCCGGTGGCTCAGGCTGTCGGAGTCTTTCTATGTACGGGAATTGTGACCGTCTTTTAACGCCGCGTACCAGGCCCTGAGAAGAGTTAAAGGGCACGGATAGGGCAGAGCCACTACCCCCAGCACTTTCCAGCCAGACTGCATTGAAAGAAGAACCTTCCTCTCCCTCCCCCGGCCGGGGGGAGGGAATCGTTGACCGGCTGAAATTGAATTATCTTGCTACTTGCGCCGGCGTGGTCCTCTGGGACGGTGCGGTCAACATCTGGACCGGCGGCGTCACCGGTGGCGTCGTCTGAGTCACTGCCGGGACGGAATTTCCAATGGTGTTAACCGGGGTAATTTTCCCGGTAACAGGATTGAGACTTGCGGCGGTCCAATAATGGCCCGTCTTCCCGGTGGGAGGGACAATTGCTTGAGCTATGGGGGTCCCCCCGGTTAGCACAGCTCTGGAGCCACATCCGGGGAGTGTCTCAATGGTAACGGTGCCGCCCCTGACGAACTGCATCGAGACTCCGGA
>JALOOY010000485.1 GCA_025454185.1 Thermodesulfobacteriota bacterium | reverse complement strand
CTGAAAAGCCTCCCCGCTCAAGGAAAAGGCCGGATTGGCTTCATGGACCATCAAGAGGTTGACGGGATAAGGCGTTTTCTGGGCCCCGTTCCGGAAGAATTGGCTGGCCTGGGGTTGGCCGGCCGGGAATTTCCCCACGGGGCTACTGTCCAACCGGGGCTGGCCGGCGCCGGTTTCGGCGATCCCGTCCAGGGCCGCTTTCGGCCATTGGGAGGTGTAGCCGCCTTCGGCCTGGGGCATGACGCCGCCGCTGCGATTGACCGCCCCCACCAGAATATTCAGGATTTGCACCGCCGCGGCCTCCAGCAGCCCCACGGGCATCTCCCCTTTTCCCCGGCCGCTCAGGGCCACGGCCTGTTTGGCCGAACCGAAATCCAGGGCCAGTTTTTCGATCTGGGCCGGGGCCAGGCCGGTCAGCCTGGCTACCTGTTGCGGGGTATATTTGCTGTCGAGAAAGGCCTTCAGACCTTCCAGACCCGCGGCCCGGGCCTGGACATATTCCCGGTTATACCAGCCCTTGGACACCATGACCTGGGCCAGGCCGAGGGCCAGGGCGGCTTCGGTTCCGGGACGCACCGGCAGCCACTCGTCGGCCAGGGAGGCCGTGGTCGAGGCCAGGGGTTCGATCTGCACCAGTTTGGCCCGCTCGGCGCCGGTTCGCCGCCACTGTTGGTAGGCCTGGGCCACCCAGGTCGGGGTCCCCCAGCCGTCCAGCAGGGCCGTGCCGAAACTCAGAACGTATTGGGCGTTGGGCAGATCGTAGGCCAGGGACCTGCGGCTCCCGTACAAAACCCCGGTGGCCATCTCCTCGGTCTGGCTCAATTGAAAAGGCCGGACATAATTCGGGGAGCCATAGGCCCTCAGAAAGCGGGCCAACAGTGCGGAAAGACTCCCCTGCCCTCCCCGCCCGTCCAGGACCGCCACGGTATGGGCCTGGCCGTTATCCCGCAGGTCCTTCAAACGCCCGGTCAATTCCGCCACGGCCTGGTCCCAGGAAATGGGCGTCCAGTCCCCTTTACCCCGGAGGCCGAAACGCTTCATGGGGCCTTTGACCCGGATAGACTCCTGATAGAGATACTGCAGCCCGGCAATCCCCAGGGGGCAAAGCCCGCCCCGGTTCACCGGATGGTGGGGTTGGCCGTCTATTTTTATGGCCCGCTTGTTCTCGATCAAGCGCACCTTGATCCCGCAGCCCCCCGGGCAGAGCAGACAGATCGAATTCAGATAAGAGGACGATCCGCTTTCGGGGATGGGGGCCCAGCGCTGGCTCCACTTGGCCACCTCGTCCATGGGGACCCAGGGCAGCGGCGATACCAGGGTACCCACGGCACCCCCGACAACGAACTTTAGAAAATCTCTACGGTCTATGGTCGGCATATCTCGTTCCTCTCCCTATTTATGGCAGACAAAGCAGGCGTTGCTCTTACCCTTCTTTTCGTGGCAAGCCTCGCAGGTCTCCATCATCATCACCTCAGGGGCGTAACCGGAGATCCATTTGTACTTGTAAACCGGGTTTTTGTCCGTCTTCCCGCCCACCATCTTGTGGCATTCCTCGCATTTCATCTTGGCCATCTTGATATGAGCCGCATGAGAGAAGTAGACATTGTCCGGCTGCTCCGAATAAATCAGCCAGGGGATGTTTTTGTTCTCCTGCTTCAGTTTTTCAGCCAGCTTGATGAACTCCGCCTCTTCTTTCGAACTCCCCTGGGGGGATTCGTGGCATTCCATACACTTGGATAGAGGCGGTATGCCGGCAAAGCTGCCGTCGTCCCGGAAGGCATGACACTCCTCGCATTGCAGGCCGGCGCCCCCTTCGCCATGCTTCACGTGGCTGTAGTGCACGGGCTGCACTTTTTTGCTGTGAATCAGGCCGGGGAAAATGAGCCAGCCTAAAACCAGGGAGGCCGCCAGCCCCACCCAGAAAAACATCCACCCGCCGTTGGATTTTTCCTTTTTTTCCATTTCGTTTTCCATGTTTCCGCCCTGAAAATGATTTGTTTTTTAGCTCAGTCCCACCCCGAAGTGGCCATCAAACTCCTCCGGCAGAACAGACCCATGGCGGACATCGCCATCAGCGCAGCATACGGACTATTCTGTTTTACCGTTTCGGGGAAGGGCTGGAAATAAATGAAGAATAAAATTAACCTGTTATTACAAACCAAAAACCTCTTTGTCAAGAAAAAATTTTCCCTTACGGACAACTTTCTCCACCCCCGGGGTCAAAGCCATGTTCGGCAGGTACTCCAGCCGATAAAATACGGCCTCGTCGGCATCGCTCCCGGCCCGCAGGACGCCCCCCCGGACCAGGCACAGATAGTCGACCAGGATATAATGATAGCGGATGCGCCCGTCGGTGGCGGGCACGATGCGGTCCAGCACCTCCACCAGGGCCAACGGTTCCACCTCCAGGCCGGTCTCCTCGCGCATTTCCCTTATGAGGGCCTGCTCCAGGGTTTCCCCCAGCCGAACCGCGCCACCCGGGATGCTCCATTTTCCGCGACCCGGTTCACGTCCCCGGCGTATCAGCAGGACCTTATCTTCTTGAAAAACGATTCCGCCGACTCCAACAAGGGGACGGTCAGGATATGTACGGGGATCGTTATTGGTGGTCATGGGTGGTTCTTTATGGTTTTCATTAAGAATTGACAATTGACAATGGTTAATTCTTAATTGTTAATGAGAGACGCCCGCCCTACGTTTTTAAATTCGACGTTGGACGTTCGATGTTCGATGTTGGATGTTCGCCTTTATTGCCGTATTTATGTACCCCCCCTCAAGG
>JALOOY010000484.1 GCA_025454185.1 Thermodesulfobacteriota bacterium | reverse complement strand
CCGGGGATCGGAGCCCGGTTTCCGGTCCTGGCCCAGGCCGCGGCCGCGGTGGGCTCCTACCACCATCAGGTGATGGGCACCGTTGGCGGCAATCTCTGTCAGCAGAACCGCTGCAAGTTTTTCAACCAGTCCCAATGGTGGCGCAGTGCCAATGCTCCCTGTCTCAAGGTCGGTGGCCGGGTCTGCCATGTAGTCCAGAAGCAGGAAACCTGCTACTCCAGCTATTGCGGGGACCTGGCCCCGGCCCTGCTGGTCCTGGAGGCCCGGGTCCTATTGAAGAAAAACCAGGAGGAGCGGGAAATTCCCCTGCCCGCCTTTTATTCCGGTGACGGCCAGGCCCCCCTGACCCTGGAACGGGGAGAGGTTCTAACGGAAGTGATCATCCCTAAGGCTGCGCCGGGCGGATTTTCGCAGTACGTCAAGTTCGCCAACCGGGAAAGCATCGATTTTCCGATTGTCGGCCTGGCCCTGCGGACCTCTCCGGAAGAAAAAGAATACCGCCTGGCCTTCACGGCCGTGGACCGCCGGCCTCTCCGGGGCCAAAAGGTGGAAGCCTTCCTGAACGGGAAAACCCTGGCCCCGGATGTCGTGGAGGAGGCGGTCCGATTGGCCTCCAAGGAAGCCGCCCCGGTCAAGAATTCTCTCTACGCTCCGTCCTATAAAAGAATGCTCATGGGCCGACTGCTGCAAAGCATGTTAACCCCTCAGAAGGAGATGCATTGATGAAAACCGCCATCGAACTCCGGATTAACGGCGAAAGGTATGAACTCCTGGTTTCCCCGAACAATACCCTCCTGGAGGTGCTGCGGGAAAAGCTGGGGCTCATGGGCACCAAGCGGGGCTGCGACTTAGGGGCCTGCGGGGCCTGTACGGTCTTGCTCGACGGCGAAGCCGTCCTTTCCTGCCTGCTCCTGGCCGTAGATGCGGTCGGGAAAGAGGTCACCACCATCGAGGGTTTGAGCGAGACCGGCGAACTCCATCCCCTGCAGCAGGCCTTCGTGGAGCGGGGAGCCCTGCAGTGCGGCTTCTGCACGCCGGGTATGATCCTGACCGCCGAGGCCGTACTGCGGGAGGACCCCCAGCCCACCGAGGAATCCATTAAAAAGAAAATGGCCGGCAATCTCTGCCGCTGCACCGGGTACAAAAAGGTGATCGACGCCATGCTGAGCGTTCCGGCGCCGTCCGGAAAGGAGGCCTAATATGGAAAAGATCTTCAACGTAGTAGGGCAACGGTTGCCCATGCACGATGCGGCTGCCAAGGCCAAAGGTACGGCCCAATTCACGGACGATATTCTCCTGCCGGGCCTGCTCCACGGGAAAATCCTGCGCAGTCCCCTGCCCCACGCCCGTATTGTAAGCATCGACACCTCCCGGGCCGAGAAATTGTCCGGCGTGAAGGGGGTGGTGACCGGAAGAGACATCCCGGACCGGGTGTACGGTATCGTGCCCAAGGCCCACGACGAGCACGCCCTGGCCCGCGACAAGGTACGCTACATCGGCGACGACGTGGCCGCCGTCTGCGCCGTGGATCCGGAGATCGCCGAAGAGGCCCTGGAGCTGATCCGGGTGGAATATGAAGAGCTTCCCGCCCTGTTCGACCCCCTGGATTCCATCAAGGAAGGGGCGCCCCTCATCCACGATGGGGTCCCGCGCAACACCTCTTTTTCCATCCGCAAGGAATTCGGCAACGTGGAAAAGGCTTTCCAGGAAAGCGACTTCGTGTTTGAAGACCGCTTCTATTCCCAGGCGGTCAACCATGCCCCCCTGGAACCGCACGCGGCCGTGGCCCAGTACGATCCCCTCAAGGGGGAGATCACCCTTTATTCCTCCACCCAGATCCCCTTTTTCCTGCGCCGTAACCTGGCCTCGACCCTGATGATCCCCGAAAGCAAGGTGCGGGTGATCAAACCCAAGGTGGGCGGCGGCTTCGGCCAGAAGATCGACATGTTCGCCAAGGATTTCTGTGCGGCCTGGTTCGCCCGCCAGACCGGCAAACCCGTCAAATTCGTATACGACCGGGAGGAGGTCTTCATCGCCACCCGGCAGCGGCATCCCATGTATATCACGGTCAAGACCGGCGTGAAGCAGGACGGGACCATCATGGGCCAGCAGTTTATGGCCCACGCCGACGGCGGGGCCTTCAACAGTACGGCCCCGACCATGATGGCCCTGTCCTGCTACTTCCTGATGATCCCCTATCGGGTGCCCAACCTGGTTTACGAAGGCCACCACGTCTATACCAACAAGCCGGTGGGAGGGGCCATGCGGGGACACGGCATCCCCCAGGCCCGCTTCGCCGTGGAACGGCAGTTGGACCTCATCGCCGAACGCATCGGCGTGGACCCGGTGGAGCTGCGGCTGAAGAACAGCATCCACGCCGGCGAGCCCCACCCGGCCCAATTCATCATCAACTCCTGCGGTTTCTACGATTCCCTGAAGCTGGCGGCCGAGGCCATCGGCTGGCAGGAAAAACGGGGCAAACTCCCCCGGGGCCGGGGCGTGGGCCTGGCCGGGGCCTCCTTCCCCAGCGGGGTGAGCAACATGAGCCACATCAGCTCCGGCTCCGTAGTCCAGATGGGCCAGGACGGGGCCGTCAATGTCCTTTCCGGGGCCGCGGACATCGGCCAGGGCGCGGAAACGGTCATCTCCCAGATCGTGGCCGAAGTGCTCGGGGTGCCGCTGGAAGACATCCGCATCACCGCCGCCGATACCGGCCTTACGCCCCTGGATCCCGGCACCTTCGGCAGCGGGGTCACGGTGCGGGCCGGGAACGCCGCCCG
>JALOOY010000483.1 GCA_025454185.1 Thermodesulfobacteriota bacterium | reverse complement strand
AACCCCATGGCCACCCCGCCCTCGATCTGGCCCTCCACGGCGCGGGGATTGATGGCCCGGCCCACGTCGAAGGCGGCCACGTAATCGGTGACTTCCACTTCACCGGTCTCCACGTCCACCTCCACTTCGGCCATGTGGGTCGAATAGGTATAGACAAAGTAGGGATTGCCCTGACCGGTTTCCGGATCCAGGGTAGCCGGGGGCGGTGTCCACCAGCCCTGGCCGATGAGGCGTTTCCCACGGGCCATGGCCCGGGCCGCCGCCTCCCGAAACAGCAGGACCCGCTCGGGATTTTCCCGGTCGCAGATCCGGCCGGCCCGGGCCTCCAGACGGCTGGCCGGGACCAGCAGCATTTCCGAGGCCGCCTCCAGGATCGTCTCCTTGACCTGCCGGGCCGCCTGGATGATGGCGTTGCCCATGAGGGTTGTGGAGCGGCTCCCCACCGTGGGTCCCGATTCCGGGACGATGTGGGTATCCGGCTGGACCAGGCGCACCTGGTCCACGCAGATACCGAGCTCCTCGGCGCAGATCTGGGGCAGCACCGTGTATGATCCCTGCCCCATCTCCGTGATCCCGGTAAAGAGCAGGGCCGAGCCGTCTTCGTGAACATAGACATTGGCCCCGCAGCCGTCGCCGGCCGTGCCGATGCTCGTCCGGTACCAGCCCAGGCCTACGCCGATGCCCCGCCGTCTGGTCTTTTCGGCATCGACGTAGCCGGTTTTCCGAAAACGTCCTGCCCAGTCGAATTCACGGGCGCAGGCCTCCAGGGTCTCCCGCAGACCCACGCTCTGGTCCAGGACCTGGCCGGTGGCCGTGGCCGAACCGAGTTTAAAGGCGTTCTTGCGGCGGATTTCCAGGGGGTCCAGCCCCAGTTCCAGGGCCAGTTCATCCATGATCTGCTCGTGGGCGATGTGGACCTGGGGGGCGCCGAAGCCCCGCATGGCCCCGCCGTAAGGATGGTTGGTGTAGCAGAGATAGGCGTCCACGCTGACGTGGGGGATTTCATACGGCCCCGGCATCATGATCATGGAGTGGATGTGGGAGCCGCCGGCCGGGGGGATGACCGGCCCCAGGCTGGCGTAGGCCCCCTGCTCGTCGTATATCACCCCGGTGAAGGCCGTCAAAGTGCCGTCCCGTTTGGCCCCCAGCTTGATGGTCATGATCATGGGGTGCCGCTTGCAGGTCTGGATGGTGATCTCTTCCCGCTCCAGGGCCAGCCGCACCGGCCGTCCCGTATGATGGGCCAGCACCGCGGCCCGGCAACCGATGTCGATGGGGGAATCTTCCTTGCCCCCGAAGCCGCCGCCCATGGGCACCTGGCGGACCCGGACCTGGTTGATGGGCAGGCCCAACACGGCCGCCAGGTTGCGCCGCGTCGTAAAGGGCGCCTGCATGGGGCCTTCCACCAGCATGGTCCCGTCGGCTTGGGGTACGGCCAGGGTCACGTCCGGCTCGAGGTAGGCGTGCTCCAGGAAGGGCACCTGGTAAGTTCGTTCCAGGACGACTTCCGCTTCCCGCCAACCTGCTTCCAAGTCTCCTTTGCGCAGCTTGTTATAGGAAAGGAGGTTCCCTTTTTCATGGATCTGCGGAGCGTCCTCTTTCAAGGCCTCGCGGGGATCCAGCACGGCGGGCAGTATTTCATAATCCACTTCGATCAGTTCCAGGGCCTGCTGGGCAATCTTTTCCGTTTCCGCCGCCACCAGGGCCACGCCATCCCCCACGTAGCGGACCTTGTCGCCGCAGATCACCGGCTGGTCGGGGATGATGGCCCCGAAGCCGTTGCGGCCGGGCACGTCCTTGGCGGTCAGGACCGCGACCACGCCGGGGAGGGCCGCCGCTTTTTCGGTGCGGATCGCCCGGATCAGGGCATGGGGGTGGGGACTGCGCAGAATTTTTCCGTGAAGGAAACCCTGCTGGCCGTAATCGGCCCCATACATCAGTTTTCCGGTGACCTTGAGCCGGGCGTCGGTTCGCTCTACGCTTTGACCGGCTACCGCCAGCGGGGCCTGCGGCGTCTGGAGCAATTGTCGAAAATCGAATTTTTCCTTGGAAAGAACCTGGACTTCCGGATTGTCTTCGTCTTGGTTGCGCATATGTCTACCCTTCGCTAGCCGTTCCAGAAACGGACAGTCGCTTATTCCGCGGCGCCGGCGGCTTCCCGGACCGCCTGGACGATCTTCTGATAGCCGGTGCAGCGGCAGAGGACCCCGGAGAGAGCCCGGCGGATTTCCGCTTCATCGGGCTTCGGGTTTTCGGCGAGCAGGGCCTTGGCGTTCAGGATCATCCCCGGGGTGCAGAAACCGCACTGCACGGCGCCGGTCTCGATGAAGGCCTGCTGGAGGGAATCCAGAGAACCGTCAGCCCGGGTCAGGCCCTCGATGGTCACCACGGATCGGCCCTGCACTTTCAGGGCCGGCAGAATGCAGGAATTCACCGGTTGGCCGTCGAGCAGGACCGTGCAAGCCCCGCACTCCCCTTCCCGGCAGCCTATTTTGGTGCCCTTTAGACCCAGGACGTGGCGAAGCAGATCCACCAGGAGGGTGTCCGGTGCGATGGAGACCTTCACGGCCCGGCCGTTCAATTGAAACGCGAGATCAAGACTGTTCATGGGTGCCAATGGACCCCCGCCTGCGCGGGGGTGACAACTCAGACAGTTCCTGCCACACAACGTCTATTCCTTGGGGGTGTTCGCGTCGGTCGTGCTCGGCTTCGCTGGCGCCGGGGCTTTGTTTACGTCCGGCGCGGGAGTGGGAGCCACCGGTCCCAGGGCAATAGACGTGTCGGCAAAACATTTTTTTTCCGGGTCTACGGTGACTACCGCGGAAGCCACGAGCATGGGCAGCGTCAGGGCCCGGCGTTTACTCAGGCGCAGATAGCAGCCCCCCTGATGGGCACCCAATCCTTTAAACCGAATTTCGGTCAGGATTTCCCGGTTTTCGTCCAGCACGGTTTTCCCCACGTC
>JALOOY010000482.1 GCA_025454185.1 Thermodesulfobacteriota bacterium | reverse complement strand
ATCGAAAGTCCTTTTTCAGGGACAGAAAAGCCGGGGCCTGGGAATCCGGATGGACCAGCACAATCCCGGCCAGCCCGGTTTCCTGGATCAGGCTTTCGTACCCGGCTGGGCCTTCCGAACGGCGGGCAGCGGTCTGGTCCAGGCGCAGCCCCAGGTCGACCAGCCTTTCGATGAGCAGGTCTTCCAGGCCGATAAATTCCTCCGTGGCGGCCTCTCCGGGAAATCCGGCGACGCCGGGGTCCCGAATCGTCAGGAAGCGTTCGAGCAGATTGGCGGCGTCGGCCCCGATGTTCCGAATCAGGAGTTGTCCTTCGGTCTCCAGGAGATTGAACAACTGTCGGCGGGTCCGCTGGACTTCCAGGTAGCCGTTGACCAGTAAAATAACGAGAAGGACGGCCAGGACCAGAAAGAGGTACAGGGCGTAACCGAAAGACGGGCGATTGGGGCCGGGACCTGCGGCTGGCATCACGTGCCCCGATCAGGGTTGATCCGGGAGACTTCCCATTCCGGAGGGGGGAGCTCCCGGTCCCGGGCGTCCGTCCCGGCCTGGGCCCATCCCCCTCCCCCGGAATCCGCCAAAATGGCAGCGAAACCCCAGATCGCTCCCGGGTGGGAGTTTGTCCCGCTGATCCTCCCGGAGCAGCTTCCAGACCTCCTGTTGGTAGAACAAGGCCCTTTCCCGCCCCGCTACGACCAGGTCTCGGATGGCTTTTCTGATCTCCTGCCCTTTGGGACCCTGGTATTCCTCCGTCGAGAGGGTGCGGAGATTTAAACGCAGGGGCATGATCTTTTTCCTGATCTGATCGATTTCCTGTCGAAAACGGGTTTGGAGGTCCTGCAGGGCCTGCTGCTGCTCCCCGGTCAGATTTAGGCTGTCGAAAACGCCCCGGCCTTCCCAACGCGGAGAAGCCGCTCCGGCCCAGGCGGCATAACAGAGCCAGGCGGCCAGGATACCTATCCCGAACAATGGTTTACCAAGCACTTTCATTGTTTCCGTATCAAGCCCTCATCCTCCCCTGGGGCGCCGCGATGGAGGGAAATGGCAGCCATAAGGGGACAGCCGAGAGCGACTATGCTGCATTACCGCAATTCGATGTTGGACGTTCGACGTTGGATGTTCGTCTTTATTTTCCTATTAACCCCCGGCCAGCCTCTCCCGCGCCAGCCCATACAGCTTCACATACTCCCGGGCCGAATTTTCCCAGGAATAATCCGCGGCCATGGCGTTACGCCTGAGGGTTTTCCACAGATCGGGATTCCGGTACACGGCCAGGGCCTCCGCCAGGGACTGCCAGAAATCGTCGGCCCGGTAGGCCTGGAATTTGAAGCCCGTTCCACCCCTGGTCTCCCGGTCAAAGGCGGTGATGGTGTCATCCAGCCCGCCGGTGGCCCGGACAATGGGAATGGTCCCGTATTTCAGGCTGTAAATCTGGTTCAGGCCGCAGGGTTCGTACCGGGAAGGCATGAGAAACATGTCGCTGCCGGCCTCGATCTTATGGGCCAGGGTGTTGTCGTAGGCCAGCCGCAGACCGATCTTGCGGGGATGCCTGGCCGCCAGTTCCGTGAACAGGGAATGGTATTTTTCTTCTCCCGTGCCCAGGACCACCAGGGAAAGGTCCTGTTGCAGCAGGCGGTCCATGACCGCGGCCAGCAAATCGAAGCCTTTCTGGTCGGCCAGACGGGAAATGACGCCCAGCACCGGGTGGGCCGCCTGTTCCGGAGAGAGATTGAACTCCCGCAGCAGGTCGGCCTTGCAGGCTTCCTTGCCCTGCAACCGATCCGGACCGTAGGAGGCGGCGATCAGGGGATCGGTCTGCGGGTCCCAGGCCTCGTAGTCCACCCCGTTGACGATCCCGAACAGGTCGTTCCGGCGGAAGGTCAGGATGCCCTCCAAGCCGTAGCCGTATTCCTCGGTCTGGATTTCCCGGCTGTATTTCCGGCTCACCGTATTGATAATCTGGCTGTACACGATCCCGGATTTCAGCAGATTGACGGCGCCGTAGTATTCCAGTCCCGCGGGCGTGTAGGCCTCCCAGGGCAGATCGGCCAGCGGCAGGATATCCGGCTCGAACAGGCCCTGGTAGGCCATGTTGTGAATGGTGAAGAGCGAGGCCGTGTCGGCCCAGAAGGGATCCCGAAGGCGACGGAAGTGCAGGAGGGCCGGGATCAGGCCCGTCTGCCAGTCATGGCCGTGAAAGAGGTCCGGCCGGAAGGGCAGCTCTTCGGCCAGGCCCAGGGCGGCCCGGCAAAAAAGCACGAAACGCCGGTCGTTGTCGAAGTAATCCCCCCGGGGTGTCCCGTACAGGTAGGTTCGGTCAAAAAGCTCATCGCGCTCCACAAAATATACCGGCAGTCCGTCGGCCAGTTCGGATTCATAGACATCCACTTCCAGCGTACGGCCGCCCAATCGGACCGGCAGGCCGGCCAGCCTTTTATGCAAGGGGAAATTCCCCAGCCGCACCATGCGGTACAAGGGCAGGACCACCCGGACATCGCACCCCAGCTTTTTGAGGGCCTTGGGCAGGGACCCGGCCACGTCGGCCAATCCGCCGGTCTTGGCAAAGGGCACCACTTCCGAAGAGGCAAAGAGCACTTTCAGGGGTTCCATGGTTGTCGTCTCCTCAGGATGAAAAAAAATAATTGTTGCTGGTTGCGGTAACGGTCAGCGTCCAAAAAAATCCGGGGACCAGGAGCGAATCCCACAGGATGGCCTTTGGAATATTGGAGTGCTGCTGTAATAGAATATTGGTCTTTAAGGCAATACGCCACCACTCCAATACTCCA
>JALOOY010000481.1 GCA_025454185.1 Thermodesulfobacteriota bacterium | reverse complement strand
CAATTCCGGGAAAATGAGCCCAGTCTGACGGCCCTCATGAGCCTGATCCATTTTCCCACCGCCGCGGTGACCGTGTCCTCCGGCAGCCGCTTCAAAGGTCGGACGAAATTCAACCTCCGGCGCCAGATCGATTTTGCCATCAGCTTTCTCCTGTCCTTTTCGACCAAGCCCCTGCGCCTCCTTTCCATTGGCGGCCTGATCATCGCCCTGCTCAGCGTCGTCCACCTGCTGGTGGTGATCGGTCAAAAACTGTTCTGGGGCATTCCCGTTACGGGCTGGGCTACCATTATCGTCCTGATCACCTTCCTGGGCGGGGCCCAATTGTTCGGGCTGGGTCTGATCGGCGAATACGTAGGGCGGATCTTTCTGGCCGCCAAAAACCGCCCCCTCTACATCATCGAGGACCGGATCGGGGACCTGGAACCCCCGCAGCAAAAACAGACGAACATCGAACATCCAACATCCAACGTCCAACATCGAATTTAAGAACGTGCCCAGCCTCGTAGCTCCGTAGGTTGGGGAGATCGAAGGGAACCCCGACAAACTCAACGGCGCAATTCCTTCAAGGTCCGGATGTTGACCGCATCCCGGCTTTGATCGCCCGCCGGGCCTTTGGGAGTTTCCAGGATAAATGGCCGTCCGGCCAGACGCGGATCGTGCAGCAGCCGGGCAAAAACGCCTCGGCCCAGATAGCCCTCGCCGATATGGGTATGGCGGTCCGCCCGGCTCCCCAGGGGGGTCCGGGAATCGTTGGCATGGACGACCCGGAGCCGTCCCAGCCCCACCTGCCGGTCCAGTTCTTCTAAAAACTTTTCCCCTTCCTCTTCCCGGGAGATATCGAAGCCCGCGGCAAAGACGTGGCTGGTATCCAGGCAGATCCCCAGCCGGGCCTGGTTCCGGCTGTGCCCCAGGATATCCCGCAGGTGCTCCGGCCGGTGCCCGATCTGGGTTCCGGCCCCGGCCGTGGTTTCCAGCAGCAGGCCCACTTCCGGGACGGCAGCCCGTTTCAGGGCCTGGTCCAGGCCCGAGGCAATACGGCGGATCCCGACCGCCAGGCTGCTTTCCTGGTGGCTGCCGGGGTGCAGGATCAGATAGGGGATGGCCAGGCGGGCGCTGCGCACGATTTCCAGGGCCAGGGTCAGGATGGAGCGCCGGCGCAGGCCCGCGTCCGGCGAGGCCAGGTTCAGCAGGTAGGAGGCATGGGCCACTACCGGATTTACCCCGGTTCGGGCCTGCTCTTCCTGAAAACGATGCACCTCTTCCAGAGACAGGTCCGCCGCGGCCCACTGCACGTTGGGTTTGACAAAAATCTGCAGGCACTCGCCGCCCACGGCCTCCAGGCGCTGAAAGGCCCGGGAAGGCCCCCCGGCTACGGACATATGGGCCCCGACGGGATTCATAAGCCCCCTCCCGAATGGATTATTTTTACGACAACAGACGAACATCGAACAGCCAACGTCCAACATCGAACATCGAATCAAAACGAAAATACCGTTCGGCGTTCGTTTCTGATGTAGGGGCGGGGTTTATCCCCGCCCGCCGCTGGGTTGCCATTTTCAGGCTTCGCGGGTGTGCCGCCGCAGGCGTTACCTGGCGGTTTAATAATAATTCTGGACCGGCCCAAAAGGCGAAGGGAAATTGGGAAAATCTCGCCCTGAGCACCCCACCGGCCCGATGATCTGGTTTCCCTGTTGCAGGTTCTTCCATTTTACGCTAAATTGCCTTTCGTGAAAATCGAAACCGTCCGCAAAATTGATTATTGGGTGGGCATCCCGGTCTGCTTTCTCCTGTCGATCCTGAGCCGGGCGGGTCGCCTATTATTCTTCAAAAAGGGCCCGGCCCGGCCCTGGAAAAAATTCCTGTTCATCGAGTTGTCCGAAATGGGCAGCGCCATCCTGGCCTACCCGGCCCTGAGGGCCGTACAGCAGCGTTATCCCGGCGCCGAACTGTATTTCCTGATCTTCGAGAAGAATCGGGCCAGCGTGGACATCCTGGGCCTGGTGCCCCGGGAGAACGTGTTGACCATTCGCGAAAAATCGCTGGGGACCTTTCTATTCGATGTCCTCCAGGCGGTAGTCCGGATGCGCCGCGAAAGGATCGATGTGGTCTTCGACCTGGAACTGTTCACCCGGGTGACTGCCATACTGACCCGGCTGAGCGGCGCGCCGGTCCGGGTGGGCTTTCATAAATTCCGGATGGAGGGCCTGTACCGGGGCAACCTGCACACCCATAAGATCCAGTACAACTTTCAGCAGCATATCGGCAAGTCTTTTCTATCCTTCGTCGATGTGCTAAGTTATCCGGCCAAAACGGTACCGACCATGGACCGGGCCATCCCGGACAGCCTCCTGGAGACGGCGTCCTACCGGGCTTCCCAGGCGGGACAGGAAGGGCTCAGAAAAAAAATCCGGGAACGGTTCCCGGAGTTCCACGAAGCGCTGCAGGTCATTGTCTTAAATCCCAGCGCCGGCGAAATCCCCATTCGGGCCTGGCCCCTGGAAAATTACGTGGAACTGGCCCGGCGCATCCTCCGGGACCCCGGCCGGATCGTGGTCCTCATGGGGGCCTCCGCCGACCGCGAGACCACCGGCCGGCTGGCAGCCGCGCTTTCCGATCCGCGCTGCCTGGACCTGACCGGCCAGACCACCTTGGAAGAATTGATGGAACTGTTCTCCTTCGCCCAGGTCCTGGTGACCAACGACAGCGGCCCGGCCCACTTCGCCTCCCTGACATCCATCAAGAGCTTCGTCTTCCTGGGGCCCGAGTCTCCCTACCTCTATGGCCCCCAGGGCG
>JALOOY010000024.1 GCA_025454185.1 Thermodesulfobacteriota bacterium | reverse complement strand
GCGTGGATATATTGTCCGGGGTTTTCGAAGGGGAGAGCACCGGCGCTCCCATCACCCTTTTTATCCGCAACCGGGATGCCGACAGCCGGCCTTATGAAATCCTGCGCCGGGCCTTTCGTCCCGGCCACGCCGATTACAGCTATTTCCGGAAGTACGGCCACTTCGATTTTCGGGGCGGTGGAAGATCGTCGGCCCGGGAAACCGCGTCCCGGGTGGCGGCCGGCGTGGTGGCTGAAAAGGTCCTGGGGCCGGCCGGCATAGGCGTGACGGCTTGGACCATCGAAATGGGCGGTATCCGGGCCGGGAAACGTATCCCGGGGGCCGCCGAAAAAAATCCTTTTTTTTGCCCCGATCCCGAGGTGGTGGCGGAGATGGCCGCGGCGTTGGAAAAGGCCCGGGAAGCCAAGAATTCCCTGGGCGGGATCGTGGAGGTCCGGGTAGGGGGTTGCCCCGCCGGTCTGGGGGAGCCTGTATTTGATAAATTGGATGCCGATCTGGCCCGGGCCGTCATGTCCGTGGGCGCGGTCAAGGGAGTGGAAATCGGGGCCGGTTTTGCCGCGGCCCGGCTCAGCGGGGCGGAAAACAACGACCCCCTGACCCCGCAGGGTTTTCGGACGAACCAGGCCGGGGGCATCCTGGGGGGAATTTCCAACGGGGACGAGATCGTGCTGCGGGCGGCGGTGAAACCCATCCCTTCCATCCAGCGGGAACAGGACACCATCACCCGCGAAGGACAGGCCGTCAAACTCACCCTCGAAGGACGCTACGATATTTCGGCCGTTCCCCGGGTGGTCCCGGTCCTGGAGGCGATGGTCAAGCTGGTACTGGCGGATCACCTGCTGCGGGCCCGGGCCGTGAGCGGGGGAAAAGCTTAGCACGAAAAATACCGTTCGGCGTTCGGCGAAGGAGCTAAATACAAATGATCCGATTTATCTTTTGCGGCAACTACTACTGGTATTACTTTTTTTACGGGACCGGTCCGCCCCCGGCAGGCTGTTTTGGTTTTCAAAAGGCCGTGGGCGGAGTAAACACCACGGCCTTTTTTATGGTAGGCGCGTAGTCATACAGGCGTGAGCCTAGTACAGAATTTTATGATTTTGGCAACGTATGAGCTTAAAAAAATGAAAACCTTGACCACTCTGGGTGAATCCCGGCAGCACCTCGTCATGCCGGATCGCTCAAGATGACGAGGTAAGAACCCAGACTCTGAAAAGGGGAGATCGCACCATGAATCAGTTAAAACTCAGTGTAAAAAACGGCAAACCCCTTAAACGGACGGTGGTGACGGTAGGCTCGGTCCGGGTGGGGGAGGATTTCGTCGTCATTGCCGGACCCTGCAGCGTGGAAAGCGAGATACAGGCCCTGGAGACGGCCCGGGCCGTAAAAAAGGCCGGGGCCAACATGCTGCGGGGCGGGGCCTTCAAACCCCGGACCTCCCCCTATGACTTCCAGGGGCTGGGCCTCAAGGGCTTGAAGATTCTGGAAATGGCCCGCCGGGAGACCGGGCTGCCGGTGGTCACCGAGGTGACCGATCCGCGGGATGTGTCCTGGGTCAGCGAATACGCCGATATGCTGCAGATCGGCACCCGCAACATGCAGAACTTCTCCCTGCTCAAGGAAGTGGGCAAGATGAACAAACCGGTGCTGCTGAAGCGGGGCCTGTACTCCACCTTGAAAGAATGGCTGAGCTGCGCCGAGTACATCCTGGCCGGCGGGAACTCCCAGGTCATCCTCTGCGAGCGCGGGATCCGGACCTTCGAAACCTACACGCGCAACACCCTGGACCTGAGCATCGTTCCGGCCGTCAAGGAGCTTTCCCATCTGCCCATCATCGTGGACCCCTCCCACGGGACCGGGCGTCTGAGCCTGATCGAGCCCATGAGCCTGGCCTCCCTGGCGGCCGGTGCCGACGGGATCATGGTGGAAGTCCATTACAACCCGGCCGAGGCCTTGTGCGACAAGGATCAGGCCCTGTCGCCGGTCCTGTTCAGCGGCCTGATGGACAAACTGCGGCATTGGCAGGGGGCCTTGGGGACCTGGACGGCCGAGGGCGCCGTGGCGGTAAGCGGACGTCACCCTCTGGCCCTGGCAGCCCGCTGAGGGATCCCATGCCCGTGCTGAGCGTCCAGGGCGAAGGGGGGCCGTCCGTGCTCCATATCGGAGAGAGCCTCCGGAGTCTGTCCCGATATCTCCCTCCGGGCAAGACCGTGATTATCACCGACGGCCATGTCCGGAGGGCCTACGGACACCTGTTTCCCCCGGTGGAGGTCATCGAGATCGGTACGGGTGAAGGGATCAAAACCCTCGAGACCGTGGGCAGGATTTATGAAGCCTTGATAGACTGCGGGGCCGATCGCTCCTCTTTCGTCGTGGGCGTTGGGGGAGGGATCGTCTGCGACCTGACCGGCTTTGCCGCCTCGACTTATCTTCGGGGCCTGCCTTTCGCCTTCGTGGCCTCTACGCTGCTGGCCCAGGTGGATGCCGCGGTGGGCGGCAAGAACGGCGTCAACTGGCAGGGCTATAAAAACATGATCGGCGTCATCCGGCAGCCCGAATTCGTGATCTGTGATCCGGCCCTGCTGCGAACCCTGCCCCGCAGCGAAGTCCTTTCCGGGATGGCGGAAGTGGTCAAGCACGCCCTGATCCGCGATGCCGGTTTGTTTTTTTATCTGGAAGAAAATATCCGGGGCGTCCTGGAACTCCGATCTGAGGTCCTGGAAAGATTGATCAGCTCCTCCCTGACGATCAAGTCCGCCATCGTCAATCGGGATGAAAAAGAACAGGGCGGGCGGCGGCTGCTCAATTTCGGCCACACCTTCGGCCACGCCCTGGAAAGGGCTGCCGGCGTTTCCCACGGCGAGGCGGTCAGTGCCGGGATGGTACTGGCGGCCAGGATCTCCGAACGAAAGGGGTATCTAGCGGCCGGCGACCGGGCCCGCCTGGAAAGGCTGCTCACGGCCCTGGGGTTGCCGTTATCCATTCCCTGCCCCGGAGAGCAACTGCGGAAGGGCCTGGCGAAAGATAAAAAAAGGGCCGGGGACACCATCCATTTCGTCTTGTTGCAGGCCTTGGGCCGGGCCGTGGTGGAGGAGATGTCCCTGGATGAATTGGAAGGGTATCTTCCCGAGGCGGCAGAGAGCAGGGAGCTAGTACAAAAACAAACGAACATCGAACATCGAACGTTCAACATCGAACAGCGAAGCTGTAGCACAGCCCAGCGAAAGGCGGGGCCGTGAAGCTTACGGGCTTGGGGTTCAAAGCGAAACAGGAAACGGGGTACTACTAATGACCTTAGAAGAAATCAGGGAAAATATTGACCGCCTCGACGGCCGGATCGTAAAGCTTTTGAACGACCGCATGGAGCAGGCCCTGCTGGCCGGCAGGCTGAAAGATCAGATCGAGGACTCGGAACGGGAACGGCAGGTCCTGGAACGGCTGCGGGGCCGGGCCACGGATTTGATTCATCCCGGCTTTGTCGCGCGGGTCTATGGGGACATCATGGAGGAGAGCAAGACCCTGCAGCAAAAAAAACGGAAACTCGGCGCCTTTCAGGGCGAGCACGGGGCCTACAGTGAAGTGGCGGCCCGGGCCTGGGACCCGGAGCTGATCCCCATGCCCTGTCCGGAATTCACCGATCTCTTTACCGGGGTAGAGGAGGGCCTGTACGATTTCGGACTGGTGCCGGTGGAAAATACCCTCGGCGGGCCGGTGGGTCCGGTAAACGACCTGCTGATCGGCACGGAACTCCGGGTGGCGGGGGCGGTGGAGTTGCCGGTCCGGCATTGTCTGCTGGCCCCGCCGGGAGCGGACCACCGGGGAATCCGTCGCGTTTATTCCCATCCCCAGGCCCTGGCCCAGTGCCGGCGCTTCCTGGCCCGGAACAAACTGGAGCCGGTCCGCTATCACGATACGGCCGGGGCGGCCCGGATGATCGCCGACAAAAGACCTGGGGGGGCCGCGGCTATCGGCAGTGCCCTCTGTGCCGGGTTGTACGACCTGGAAATCCTCAAGGAGGGGATCGAAGACCATGAAAGAAACCTGACCCGGTTCCTGGTCCTTTCCCGGGAAGACAACCGGGAGGCCGGGGAAAAGTGCTCGATCCTTTTTTCAACCGCCCACAAGGCGGGGACCCTTTTCCGGGTCCTGGAGGTCTTTGCCCGGCAGGGCCTGAATCTGACCCGGATCGAGTCGGTGCCGGAAGAGCCGGGCACGTATGCTTTCTTTCTGGATTTTGTGGGGTCGATCCAAGACCCGCCGGTCCGGAAGGCCATCGAAGCCATCAAAGGGATAACGACCCGCTTCAAGCTGCTGGGCTGTTATCTGGAAAAGAGGGTGTCATGAAGATTTTTATCCTGGGGGCCGGACGCATGGGCGCCTGGCTGGTGGAGGCGCTCTGCCTCGATCACGACGTGGCTGTCTTCGATCTGGACCCCCATAAGCTGCAGTATTTCTTTCGGGCCAGAAAAATCTCGGATCTGGCGGAGATCCGGGACTTTGCCCCGGAAATGATGATCAACGCCGTCAATCTGGCCCAAACCGGGCCGGCCTTCGAGGAGGCCCTGCCCTATCTTCCCGAGGACTGCCTGTTGGCCGATATCGCTTCGGTCAAGACCGGCCTGAAAGAACGCTATCGAAGCCTGGGAAAACGGTTTGTGTCCACCCATCCCATGTTCGGACCGACCTTTGCCGATGTGCGCAACCTCGAGCGGGAACATGCCGTTGTGATTCGGGAATCCGATCCGCTGGGCAAAAAATTCTTCCGGGATTTTTTTCAGGACCTCCGGTTGCACGTCCATGAATATTCCTTTGAAGAGCACGATGAGACTATTGCCTATTCGCTGTCCGTCCCTTTTGCCTCGACCCTGGTCTTTGCCGCCTGCATGAAAAAGCAGGAGGCCCCGGGGACGACCTTCCGCCGGCATATGGACATCGCCCGGGGCTTGTTTGCCGAGGACGATCAACTGCTGAGCGAGATTTTATTCAACCCGGCCACCATCCGCCAGATCGAACGCATCAATTCGCGGCTTTCCTTCCTCACCCATGTCATCCGGGAAAGGGACGGCGAAGAGCTGCAGCGCTTTCTGGACAAGTTAAGAAGGAATATCGCGTGAAAATCGCCATAACCATTGGGGCCTCCGCGACGCCCCAGGCCGTCGATAAAATAAGGAAGGCCAATGCGCTGGCGGACCTTTTGGAATTGCGCCTGGATCTCTTACCGGACTGCCGGCTGGAGGAAATGGTCCGGGCCGCCATCCGGCCGGTGATCGCCACCTATCGCTCGGCGCGGCAGGGAGGGGCCGGGTCGGACAATTACCAAGTCCGGCAGCGTTTTCTCCAGGAGGGGCTGGCGGCCGGGGCGCAAATGGTGGATGTGGAATTCGATTTGCCGCCGCGTTTCCGGGAAGATTTTTTCCGGAACCCCGGCGCCGATCGAACGATCGTTTCGGCCCACCTGCCGGAGGGGACCCCTTCCTGGACGGCCCTCAAAAAGCTGCTGCTGGAGATGGCGGCGACAGGGACCTCGATCATCAAGATCGTTTCCCTGGCCCGGGCCGTCGAGGACAACCTCAGGGTCCTGCGCCTGATCCCCGAGGCCAGACAAAAAGGTCTGGAGATCATTGCCTTCTGTATGGGACCCCTGGGTCGAATCAGCCGCGTCGCTTCCCCCCTGCTGGGGGGATACCTGACTTTCGCCGCTCTGGAAGAAGGGGAGGAATCTGCGCCGGGGCAGATCCCGGCCCGGGAGATGAGGAAGATATTAAACCTCCTCTTCTCCCCCTCCCTTTACGGGAGGGGGGCGGGGGGTGGGTGAATTGGTTTCCCGTCATGAATTTGAAAGGCAGATCATGATCGATCAGCAGACCCAACTCTACGGCGTCATCGGCCATCCCCTGGGTCACACCCTGAGCCCGGTGCTGCACAACGCCGCCTTCAGGGCCCTGGCCCTCAACGCCGTGTATCTGGCCTTTGAAACCCTGAACCTCCCCGAGGCCCTGGCCGGGATGAAGGCCCTCAACCTGCGGGGGCTGAGCGTCACCATCCCCCACAAAACGGCGGTCATACCCCTGCTCGACGGAGTGGACGAACTGGCCGGAAAGATCGGGGCCGTCAACACCATAACCAATCGGGGAGGCCGGTTGATCGGCACCAATACGGACGCCCTGGGGGCTTTAAAGGCCCTGCAGGAGACAACGGAACTCGCCGGTAAGAGCGGCCTGATCATCGGCGCCGGAGGGACGGCCCGCGCCCTGGGTTTCATGCTGCGGGAGCAAGGGGTGCGGCTGACCTTGACCAACCGCTCGCCGGACAGGGGGAAGGCGCTGGCCGATTTGCTTGACTGCCCTTTCCTGCCCCTGAATGAAATAAACCAGGTCAAGGCCGACCTGCTCATCCAGACCACCCCGGTGGGTCTGTCTCCCCAGGCGGATCAATGCCCGGTGGGACCCGAAAACCTGGAAAAGGGCCTGGTCGTCATGGATGTCATTTACAACCCCCCGGAAACGCGCCTGATCCGTCTGGCCCGGGAACGGGGCTGCGCCGTTGTGAGCGGATTGACCATGTTCCTGCACCAGGGGGCGGAACAGTTTCGGCACTGGACCGGTCTGGAGCCCCCCTTTCCGGAAATGGCCGCAGCGCTTGAAAGGGCGTTGGGAGAAGGCACATGAAAGTAATCGAGCCCCGCCGGGCGATCGAGGCCACGGTCGCCGTGCCCGGGTCCAAAAGTCTCAGTCACCGCGCGCTGATTGTCGCCGCCCTGGCCCAGGGCGAGAGCCGGATCCGCAACCTGCTGGAATGCGAGGATGTCCAGTACACCCTTCAGGCCCTGCGGGACCTGGGCATAGGCATTACAGAGGAGGAGGGGACAACCATCGTCGCCGGACAGGGGGGCCGTTTCCCGGAATCCCCGGGGAAGCGAACCCTGTTCCTGGGCAACTCCGGTACTTCCCTGCGCCTGCTCCTGTCCATGGCCGCGCTGGTTAGGGGCGAAACGGTCCTGACCGGCACTCCCCGTCTCCTTGAAAGGCCGGTCGGCGAACTGGTCCGGGCTTTAGGCGACCTGGGCGTTAAGGCCATTGCGAAGGAGAAGGGCGATTTTCCGCCGGTGCGCCTCTGCTCCGCAGGGATCAAGGGGGGGCGGACCCGCCTGACCGGCCGGGAAAGCAGCCAGTATCTCTCCTCACTGCTGCTGGCCGCGCCCTGCGCGGCTACGGCAGTGGAGATCGAAGTGGCCGGGCCGATCGTTTCCGCTCCCTACGTGGACCTGACCCTGGAGGTAATGGAGCGCTTCGGCGTCGCGGTCCGGCGGGAGGGCCGGCGGCGTTTCCACGTGCTGCCGGTACCGGGCTACCAGGCGGCGGATTTTTCGGTCGAGGGAGATGCTTCCAGCGCCTCCTATTTCTGGGCGGCCGCGGCCGTTACCGGGGGTACCATAGCCACGGACAATATTCGGGGCACGGCCTCCCGGCAGGGCGATCTGGCCTTCCTGGAAATCCTGGAACGCATGGGCTGCCTGGTCAAAAAAGAGGATCGTCGGGTCATTGTTCAGGGCCGGGCCCTGGTGGGGCTGGAGGCGGACCTGAACCGGCTGCCGGACATGGTGCCGACCCTGGCCGCCGTGGCCCTTTTTGCCCGGGGCAAAACCGTAATCCGCAATGTGCCGCACCTGCGGCACAAGGAAAGCGACCGGCTGCGTGTCCTGTGGGAAGAATGGCGCCGCCTGGGGGCCCAGATCGAGGAAAGGCCCGACGGGCTGGTCATCGAAGGGTCGGTCCGGCTCCACGGTGCCCTCTGCGATGCCCATGACGACCACCGCCTGGCCATGAGTTTGGCGGTGGTGGGCCTGCAAGTTCCGGGGATACGGATCCGGGATGAACACTGCGTGGGGAAATCCTTTCCGCGGTTCTGGGACCTGTGGGAGGGATTATGATCGGTCGTTCCTGACCCCTCAACGGCCCCGAAATCATCCGGGTTGGCCTCTCCAAGTTTCTGATTGACCCCTCGAATTTATTATTTTATATTCCACTTATTAAAAGAAGGGTCATCAAAAATCAGGGAGGTATGTCATGATCGGTAAAGTATTTCTCTCCATTTTCTTGGGCCTGGCCCTGCTCGCTGCCGGACCGGCTCTTGCCCAGCAGTACCCCACCAAGGTGATCACCATGATCATCCCCTTTTCGGCCGGCGGGCCGACCGATACCGTAGGTCGCTTGGTGGCCAAGGCCATGGGCGATTCACTGAAGTCGCAGATGATCATTGAAAATGTCGCCGGGGCCGGCGGCACCATCGCGGCGGCCCGGGTGGCCCGGTCGGCCCCTGACGGCTATACCGTATTCCTGCACCATATCGGTCAATCCACGGCCCCCGCCCTCTACCGCAAGCTGTCCTATAACGTGTTGACCGATTTCGAGCCCATCGGGTTGGTGAACGAAGTCCCCATGACCCTGGTGGCCAAGAAGGATTTTCCGCCCAAGGACCTCAAGGAATTGATTGCCTACGTCAAGGCCAATAAGGACAAGGTCACCTACGCCAATGCCGGTCTGGGGGCCGCCTCCCACCTCTGCGGCATGCTCTTCATGTCCGCCATCCAGACGGACCTGACCACCATTCCTTACAAAGGCACCGGTCCGGCCATGAACGATCTGCTGGGCGGCCAGGTGGATTTCATGTGCGACCAGACCACCAACACCACCAGCCAGATCAAGAGCGGCAAGATCAAGGTCTACGGCGTTACCACCAAGACGCGGGTGCCCTCCCTGCCCGACATCCCCACGTTGCACGAATCGGGGCTGCCCAACTTTGAGGTGTCCATCTGGCACGCCCTGTATGCACCCAAGGGCACGCCGAAGCCGATTATCGACAAGCTGGTCAAGGCCCTGCAGGAGGCCTTGAAGGACGCCACGGTCAAGCAGCGCTTTGCCGATCTGGGTACCGAACCGGTCCCGGAAAAACGCGCCACCCCCGAGGCCCTGCGCGCCCACCTCAAGGCCGAATTGGAAAAATGGGCGCCGGTTATCAAAAAAGCCGGTATTTACGCCGATTAAGGGGGCCTGTCCGATGGCCTCACCCATCCGCAGCAACAAAGATTTCCTGACGGGGCTGATCTATGTGGCGATCGGGATGGGAGCCGTCCTGGTCGCCAGGATCAGCGAATTAAAAGTCGGGACCGCCCTCCGGATGGGACCGGCCTACTTCCCCCTGGTGCTCAGCTTATTGTTGATCGGCATCGGACTCATCTCCCTGATCCGCTCGTTTATCAAGCCGGGCACTCCGATCGGCGTTTTTGCGGTAAAGGGATTGGTGCTGGTCGTGGTCCCCACGTTCCTGTTTGGCTTCCTGGTCCGGGGGGTGGGCCTGATCGTGGCCCTGCCCCTGCTGGTCGTGGCCAGTTCCTATGCCAGTCGCCAGTTCCGGTGGGGCCCCTCTTTGGCTCTGGCGGCCGGCCTGGTCATCTTTTGTACGCTGGTGTTTCTGAAGGGATTGGGGGTCCCCCTTCCGCTATGGGGCTCCTGGTTTGGCGGATAACTTCGACTATTCC
>JALOOY010000480.1 GCA_025454185.1 Thermodesulfobacteriota bacterium | reverse complement strand
CGCTCGATGTAAAAGCAGCGGGGGGCCGAGATGTCTTCCAGATTGATGCCGCCGAAGGTGGGCTCCATCCGCTTGACGATCTCCACGATTTCATCCGCCTCCTGGGTGCAGAGGCAGATGGGAAAGGCCTCGACGCGGCCCAGGGTCTGAAACAGGATGGCCTTGCCCTCCATGACCGGCATGGCCGCCTGGGCCCCGATGTTGCCCAGCCCCAGTACCGCGCTGCCGTCGGTGACGATGGCCACCAGATTGCCTTTGGCGGTGTAATCGTAGACCAGGTCCGGGTTTTGCCGGATCAGGCGGGCCGGGCGTTCGGCCAGGGGGGGCAGGAAGAACTGGCTGAAGATGTGATGGTCCTTGATGGCGATCTTGGTTTTGATCTGCAGGACCCCGCGGTAACGGCGGTGGAGTTCCAGGGCCTCCTCGGCCGGGGTCTGCTTCTTCCCGGAGGGCGGAGCCACCGGCCATTGTCCTTCGTACACGAAACGGCGGGTGTGCTCGGCGATGAGGGCCGGGTCCACTTCGCCCTTGGACTCCCCGGTTTCCACCGCGGCCCGGGCCACGGCTTCGGCGATCCGGGGCGCCATGCGGTAATCGAGGATGCGCGGCATGATGTAGTCGGGGGTCAGTTCCTCCGGTCCTACACAGGCGGCCAGGGCCTCGGCGGCCGACAGGGCCATGGCGTCGTTGATGTTGCTGGCGTGGGAGTCGAGGACCCCGCGCAGGAATCCGGGAAAGACCATGGCCACGTCCGACTGGTTGGGGAAATCGGCCCGGTTGAAGACCAGCACCCGGGCGCCGGCCTGCCGGGCCTCCTCGGGCATGATTTCCGGCTCCGGGGTGGCCAGGGCAAAGACGACGGGGTCCCGGGCCATGGTGCGAACCATGGCTCCGGTCAGGACGTTCCCGGAAGAAAGGCCGATGAAGACGTCGGCCCCTTTCAGGGCCTGGTCGAGGGGGCCTTTGAAATTCTCGGGATTGGTCTTTTTGACGATCTCCCACTTGGCCCAGCTCATACCTTTGGGACGGTATTTATAAAGGGCCCCGTCGCGGTCGCAGACCACGACTTGAGTGATGCCCGCCTTGACCAGCAGATCGGCGCAGGCCAGTCCGGCCATGCCGGCCCCGTTGATGACCACCCGGGCCTGCTGCCGGTCCCGTCCGGTCAGCTTCAGGGCATTGATCAGGGCCGCCAGGGTCGGGATGGACACCCCGAGCCCGTGGTTGTTGAACACGGGGATGTTGGCCCCCCGTTCCAGGTGGTCCGTGATGGTAAAACCCTGGGGGCTGGCGATGTCTTCCAGGCAGAAGGCTCCGAAATTGGCCGTCAGGGCCAGGGCCGTGTCGATGAACTCGTACGGGTCCCGGGTCTTGATGCACAGGGGCAGGGCATCGATGCCGGCAAAGGTCTTGAGGATGACCGCCTTGCCTTCCATGACCGGCAGAGCGGCCTCCGGGCCGGCCTGGCCCAGCCGGAACAGCCCGGATCCGTCGGTGAGGATGCCCACCGTATTGCCCCGGCAGGTCAGCAGGTACGACTGGACCGGGTCTGCGGCGATGCGCAGACAGGGCTCGGCCACCCCCGGCGTGTAGACCAGGCCGAGGATATTGACGTCCTTGATGGGGACCTTGGAGGTGACCCCGATCACCCCGCGGTAGCGCTTGCGGTAGGCCAGGGCCTCGTCATCTATTGGATTTTCCGGCATGGATAAACTCCTAAAACTCATAAAAAGTCTGATCGCTGTTCAGCAGTTCGCTGCGGTTTTTGCCCACCACGACCATGTTCTCCAAACGGATTCCCCCCCAGTCCGCCACATACAGACCCGGCTCGATGGTCACCACCATGCCCGTCTCCAGGGGAACGGGCCGCAGCCTGCTCAGGCTGGGCGCTTCGTGGGTGGCCAACCCCACTCCGTGGCCGAGGGCATGCTTGAACAAGGGGCCGTAACCGGCCTTTTCGATGATTCCCCGGGCCAGTCCGTCGACCTCCCTGGAAGTCATGCCGGCCCGGATCCCCTCCTGGGCCGTCACCTGGGCCCGCCGGACCAGGGCGTAAAACTCCCGGAAGCGATCGGAAGGCTTCCCCAGACAGACCGTGCGCGACAGGTCCGCACAATAACCGTTCCAGCGGGCGCCGAAGTCGAAGATGACGGGCTCCCCCTTGCCGATGGGCCGGTCGGTCACCTCGGCGTGGGCTTTGCCCGCGTTGGGGCCAGAGGCCACGATGGGCTCGAAGGCGATGCCGTCTCCTCCCCCGCGGTGGATCAGGGTCTTGATCTTCCAGGAAAGGGCCTTTTCGGTCTGGCCGGGGCGCAGGGAACGGTATACTTCCCTGAAAACCTCCTCCGTGATTACCAGTGCCCGGCGGATGGCCCGGATTTCGCCGGGGTCTTTACGGACCCGCAGCGACTCTACCAGGTCGGGGGCCGGGATCAGTTTTATCCTGTTGCCGGATTTTTTTAATATTTTATTAATCCGGCCGTGGAACTGGCAGGTCAGCCCGCCGGGTTCGAACCCCAGCCTTTTCAGCCCCTTGATCTTGTCGGCGATTTTTTCCCAGGAGGCTTCCAGACCCCGGTCATAGATAAAAGGAAAAAATCCCCGGGCCTCGGAGGCGGCCTCGATTTCATAACGGGGATCGGTGGCCATGATGGCCGTCTGCCCCCCCACGATCAAAAAGCCGGAGGATTCGTTCAATTGGGGGTCCCCGGCCCGGAAGCCGCTCAGGTATCTGCGGTTTTCCGGGGTGGTGACCAGCAGGGCCGAAAGACCGCGGGAATTTAGCAGCTTATCTAGCTTTTCCA
>JALOOY010000479.1 GCA_025454185.1 Thermodesulfobacteriota bacterium | reverse complement strand
GGATTTCCTCACGCCGCTCCGGAGTGGCATCCCTTAAGAGAATGGGAAAAATGTAGTGGGTGGGGCGCCCGCGGTTTTCCTGAAAGGGAATGATGATCTCTTCGAGGGGCGAGAGGAGTTCCAGGTAATGGTTGCGGAGTTCCGCCCGGCGCGCCACATCGGCGGACAATTTCTGGAGCTGCACCAGGCCCAGGGCCGCCCGCAGGTCGTCGAAGCGGTAATTGTACCCCAGGGCCACCACGTCGTAGGCGGTGGCATGGCCCCGGGCCCGTTCATAGGAGAGGGAGGTCATGCCGTGGGAACGGAGCAGCCGGGCCCGATCGGCCAGGGCCGGATCGTCGGTGACCAGCATCCCGCCTTCGCCGATCCCGATATTCTTGTTGGAAAAAAAACTGAAACAGCCCACCTGTCCGATGGCGCCCAGTTTGCGGCCGTCGAATTCGGCCGTGGGGGCATGGGAGGCATCTTCGATAACCTTCAGGTTATGGCGGGCGGCGATTTCCATGATGCGGTCCATGCGGCAGGAAAAGCCGCCGTAATGCATGACCATGACGGCCTTGGTCTTTTCCCCCACCCGGCCGTCGATCTCTTCCGGGTCTACGGTCAGGTCTTCAACACCGACGATATCGGCGAAGACCGGCACGGCTCCCACATATCGAATGGCGTTGGCCGTGGCTACGAAGGTCAGGGAAGGGCAGATGACTTCATCCCCGGGACCGATCCCCAGGGCCAGGAGGGCCAGGTGCAGGGCCACGGTGCAGTTGGCCAGGGCCACCGCCTGCCGGACACCCAAGCGGGCCGCGAACTCCCGCTCGAAGGCCTCCGTCCGGGGTCCCAGGGAGACCCATTTGGAGCGCAACACTTCCAGCACGGCCTGTTCTTCTTCCGGGCCGTAGTTCAGGTCAAAAAGGGGGATGGCATAGTCCATGGTCACCCTGGCCTTACCGGTTGTACATATCGGGCTTGTACTCCTCCCGGTGATCCTGTAGATAAGCGACGGTCTCCCGCAAGCCCTGCTCCAAACTGTAGCGGGGGAGCCAGTCGGTCCGGCTTTTGATCCGGGCCGGGTCGCAGCGCAGCCGCTCCACTTCACTGCTTGCGGGGCGGAGCCGCTCGGCCTCCGCCCCTATCTCCACCGTCACACCCATGAGGGCGGCGATCAAGTGACAAAGGTCCCCCATGGCGATTTCCCGGTCCTGGCCGATGTTGACGACTTCCCCGACCAGGGCCGGACTCTGATAGATGGCCAGGATCCCTTCCACCGTATCCTTGACGAAGGTCAAGTCCCGGGTAGGCGTCACATTCCCCAACTGCAGGACCCGCCGGCCGGCCAAAATCTGACTGATGATGGTGGGGATGATGGCCCGGGCCGACTGCCGGGGACCGTAGGTATTGAAAGGGCGGGCGATTTTCACCGGCAGTCCAAAGGAACGAAAATAACTGAGGGCCAACTGGTCGGCGGCAATTTTGGAAGCGGCGTACGGGGACTGGGCCGTCTGGGGGTGATTTTCGTCGATGGGCACATATTGCGCGGTCCCGTAGGTCTCGCTGGTCGAGGTCAGGACCACCGTCTCCAGACCCCTCAGACGGGCCGCTTGCAGGATATTGTAGGCTCCGATCACGTTGGTCTGCAGGTAGGCCAGGGGTGAGGAATAGGAGTAGGGGATACCGATGAGGGCCGCCAGGTGCAGCACGGCCCGGCAGCCTTCCAGGGCCTGGTGGACCGAATCAAAATCCCGGACGTCCCCGGTGAAGATCTCCATCTCCCGCGCCAGGGGCGACCTATCCAAAAAACCCCACTGGTTTTTGGAATTGTAGCGTACCAGGGCCCGCACGGCCCAGCCCAGTTCCACACAGCGTTCCGCCAGATGGGACCCGATGAAGCCGCCCGCGCCGGTGATCAGGATTTTGGACAATTGCTGGTGACCTCCTTGAAATGGGACTCGTAGGCCGCCTGGGCCTTTTCGTAGTCTTCAATCTGCCCGATGTCGAGCCAGTACTCTTCAATCTCGTATTTGCCGATGGGGATGTTGTCCTCCAGCATCCGCCGAATGAGGCTGTCCATGCCGAAATAGCGGTTTTCGGGGATCAGGGGGAAGAGGGCCGGATCGACCACGTAAATGCCGGCCATGGCATAGGTGATGATGTCCGGTTTTTCCTGGATGCCCGTTACCCGGTCTCCCTCGAAAAGAATGTTCCCGAAGGCGTAGGGCAGGACCAGCTTTTTTATGGTCACGGTGAGCAGGTTCTTCTGGTCCAGGGCAAAGCGATAGAGCCGGGAGAGATCGGCCAGAGTCAAAATGTCCCCGTTCATCACCAGAAACGGTTCGGTCAGTTGTTCCTGCAGCAGCCGCAGGGGGCCGGCCGTGCCGAGGGGTTCGTGCTCCTGGCTGATGGTCAGGTGCACGCCGTAGCGGGAGCCGTCGCCGAAGAAACTTTTGATATAATCGGATTTATAGTTCGTGGCCAGAAATATGTTGTCGAAACCGTAGGCCCGGAAGCGTTCGATCTGTATTTCCAGTACGGCTTTTTCGCCCACCGGCAGCAGGGGTTTGGGGATCACTTCGGTAAAGGGCTTCAGGCGGCTGCCCAGACCGCCGGCCAGGATAACGGCTTTCATAACGCTTCCTGAGGAGGGGCGGCGACGGATTTCCGCCGCCGGGTGATCAAAAGGGTCAGTACGAAGGCCGCCAGCGTAACGGCCGTAATACCCAGCCCCCGGTAAAAAGGCGGGTAGCTGAAAACAAAGGAGACCTCGTGCCGGCCCCGGGGGACGAACACGGCCCGCAGGCCGTAATCGGCTCGT
>JALOOY010000023.1 GCA_025454185.1 Thermodesulfobacteriota bacterium | reverse complement strand
TGCGGCCCAGTTGGCCTCCCTGGCCGACGAAACACCCGAAGGCCGGAGCATCGTCGTCCTGGCCAAACAATACGGTCTGCGGGGCCGCTCCCTGTCGGACCTGCCCGCCGCCCGCTTTATCGCCTTTTCCGCCCAGACCCGGATGAGCGGTGTGGATGTGGGGGAAAGGCGGATCCGCAAGGGGGCCCTGGATGCCGTCAAGGCCTTCACCGGGCAGGTCCTGCCTCAAGAGGTGCAGGACGCTGTGAACGCCATAAGCCTTTCCGGCGGAACGCCCCTGCTGGTGGTCGACGGGGAAAAAGTTCTGGGGACCATCCACCTGAAAGACATCGTCAAGGGCGGATTGAAAGATCGTTTCGACCGCTTTCGGGCCATGGGGATCAAGACGGTCATGGTTACCGGAGACAACCGCCTGACCGCCGCGGCCATTGCCCGGGAGGCGGGTGTGGATGATTTCATCGCCGAGGCCAGACCCGAGGACAAGCTGGCCCTGATTCGCCGGGAACAGGCCGCCGGCCACCTGGTGGCCATGACCGGGGACGGCACCAACGACGCACCGGCCCTGGCCCAGGCCGATGTGGGGGTCTCCATGAACACCGGCACCCAGGCGGCCAAGGAAGCCGGCAATATGGTGGACCTGGATTCCAACCCCACCAAATTGATCGAGGTGGTGGAAATCGGCAAGCAGATGCTGATCACCCGGGGGGCACTGACCACCTTCAGCATCGCCAACGACGCGGCCAAATACTTCACCATCATCCCGGCCATGCTGATGAGCGTCTTCCCGGTGATCGCCCCCTTGAACATCATGGGCCTTCAGTCCCCCCAAAGCGCGATTCTCAGCGCCGTCATTTTCAATGCCCTGATCATTATCGCCCTGATCCCGCTGGCCCTGCGGGGGGTGCGTTTCCGGCCTCTGGGCGCCGCCGCCCTGCTCCGGCGCAACCTGTTGATCTACGGTCTGGGCGGCCTGATCGCCCCGTTCCCGGGCATCAAGCTGATTGATTGGATCGTCAATGCCTTGAACCTGGTTTAGCACGGAAATACCGTTCGGCGTTCGGCGTTCGGCGAAGGAGCCAAATACGAGATTTTCGTGATTCGCGAGTGCTTGGCCTGAACATGGCGGCTTAGTACTGGATTCCAAAATTTGGGCAACTTATTAAAAATGAAAAACATGAAAAACATTACTTTGGAATTGCGTAGGGCCTTGCTGGCCACCCTGGCCCTGGCCATGATTTGCAGCGGCCTTTATCCTCTGGCGGTCTGGGCCCTGGCCCAGGTCCTGTTCCCGGACCAGGCCAACGGCTCCCTGATCGAGGAAAGGCAGGTGATCCGGGGTTCCCGTCTCATCGCCCAGGGGTTCAGCGGGCCCCGCTACTTTCATCCCCGGCCATCCGCCGCCGGGCAGGGGTATGACGGCCTCCGATCCGCCGGCAGCAACCTCGGGCCTCTTTCCCAAACACTGAACGATGCCCTTCAGGAACGCCTGGCCCGTTACCGTGCCGAAAACGGATTGGCTCCGGATGTCTCGGTGCCGGCCGATGCCGTCACCGCCTCGGCCAGCGGTTTGGACCCCCACATCAGTCTGAAAAATGCCCGGCTGCAGGCGCCCCGGGTGGCCGCGGCCCGGGGCGTGGGCCCGGAAAACATTTTAAGGCAGATCGAACAGTACACCGAGGGCCGGGACTGGGGCCTCTTCGGTGAACCCCGGGTCAATGTCCTTGTCTTGAATCTGGCCCTGGATCGGCAGGTTCGTTAAGTGGACCCAAAATCCCCCTTGAGCGACGAAAGGGCCAACGCCTTCCTGCGCATGATCCGCCACGCCCAGCGGGGCCGGTTGAAGGTCTATCTGGGTTATTGTCCGGGGGTGGGCAAAACCTATCAGATGCTGCTGGAGGGTCACCGGCTTAAAAAAGACGGAATCGACGTGGTCCTCGGGCTGGTGGAGACCCACGGCCGGGAGGATATCGCCCGGTTGGCCGAAGGGCTGGAAGTCGTCCCCCGGCGCCGCCAGGAGTACCGCGGCGTCCCGGTGGAAGAAATGGACGTGGAGGCGATTCTGGCCCGCAAACCCCAAGTGGCCCTCATCGACGAACTGGCCCATACCAATGTGCCGGGGAGCCCGAACCCCAAACGCTACCAGGACGTGCAGGATATCCTGGCCGCCGGGATCCATGTCATCACCACGTTGAATGTCCAGCACCTGGAAAGCCTCTACAATCTGGTCGAACAGGCTGTGGGGGTCAAGGTCCGTGAGCGCCTGCCCGACTCGGTGCTGGCCGAAGCGGATCAGATCGTCGACGTGGACCTGTCTACCGAAGACCTGCAAAAACGCCTGGCCGAAGGGAAGATCTATCCCCGGGAACGCGTCCAGACCGCGCTGAACAACTTTTTCCGGACTGCCAACCTGGAAACGCTCCGGGAATTGACCCTCCGGGAACTGGCCTCCCAGATCGATTCCCGCCGGCGGGAGACGGAGGAAAAGGAGAGCGATGTCACTCCGGACCAGGTCATGGTCTGCCTCAGTTCACGCGGCCCCAACAGCGACAAGCTGCTCCGTTATGCCTCCCGGCTGGCCGGAAAACTGAACCGCAACTGGTATGCCGTATACGTGCAGACCCCCTCCGAGGAAGCCACGGTCATCGATGTGCGCACCCAGCGTCTGCTCTCCGAAACCCTGACTTTGGCCAAACAATTAGGGGCCCTGGTATTTACTTACAAGGGGGAGGACATCGTGGATACCATTCTGCGATTTGCCAAAGAATATCGGGTGGGGCATATCATTATCGGCAGACCGGGCCCTAAACCTTTCTATAAAAAATTCGGAAAGAACAGGGATATTGTCGGTGATCTGATCAAAAAAGCCCAGGGGATCACGGTCATTGTCTTGGACACAAGGGAGGAGCAGCCGCAGGGGATCTCACCCAGGAAACCGGTCCCGGCAACACCTCCTGCAGCCTCCATTTTCCCGGAACCCAAGCCTCCGGCGGCGGGACAATTGACGTTGAGTCAACTGATCACACCACAGCGGATCATTCTTTGGGACCAGCCGGCAGGTCAAGGGGACATCCTACAACAATTAGTGGAAACCGCGGCGAAATCGGCCCGGCTGGACGATCCGGAGACCTTGTTAACGGAAGTCCTCAAACGGGAAGCACAGGGATCGACATTTTTTAATGAGGGAGCGGCCTTCCCCCACGCCCGGATCGACGGTCTGCCGGCCACCCTGGTGGCCCTGGGATTGACCAGAATGGGGGTCTCCGGTATTCTGACCGAAAAACCCATTGAGCTAGTATTTCTAATCCTTTCTCCGGCCCAGGCGCCGGAGATCCAGGTGGCGGTCTTAGGTTTGGCCAGCCGGGCAGCCCAAAACAGGCAATTGCTGCAGGACCTCAAATCCGCCCGAACCGCCGAAGAGGCGCTGGCTGCCATTCGCAACTGGGAAAGGCCCTGACCCAAAAAACCGAACATCGAACATTCAACATTCAACATCCAACATCCAACATCGAATTTAAAACACCCGGGGGAGGGTCAGCGGTGCTGCCCCCGAAGGGTTCGTCACTGACCGAAATTGCCACCTTTTCCCTTGACCCGGTTTTATCCGATTTTTTACAATGCTGTTATGATAATAATCGTAGTAAACCACCAGGCTCGAGGCGAACACCCGCGAAGCCTGAAAATTTTGCCCGGTTGGTTATTTTCGCAGGGACGGATTAAACCCCGCCCCTACAAACCAACGGGAGCACTATTCCGCAATTCGATGTTGGATGTTGGATGTTCGATGTTGGACCTTCGTCTTTATTTAATTTTTTCTCCTATCCCCGAAGGAGACCATAACCATGCCCTCTTACGACTATGACCTCGGCATCATCGGCGGCGGTTCGGCGGGCCTCACCGTGGCGGCCGGCGCCGCTCAGTTGGGCGCCCGGACCCTGCTGGTAGAAAAGGAACAACACCTGGGGGGCGACTGTCTGCACTACGGCTGCGTGCCCAGCAAGACGCTTATCCGCACCGCCCGGGCCTATCACACCATGAAGAACGCCCGGGCCTACGGGCTTCCGGCACCGGAATTGGTGCCCGTCGATTTCAGCCTGGTTCGGGAACGGATCCGATCGGTGATCGCCGACATCCAGCACCACGACTCCGTGGAAAGGTTCTGCGGCCTGGGCGCCAAAGTGGAATTCGGACAACCTATTTTTGTGGACGAACACGCCGTCAGGCTGAACGGCTCCATCGTTTCGTCCAAAAACTGGGTCATTGCCAGCGGGTCTTCCCCGGCGATTCCCCCTTTGCCGGGTCTGGATCGGACCCCCTACCTCACCAACCGGGAGATCTTCTATCTGGACCATCTGCCGGCCTCTGTGGTTATCCTGGGCGCCGGCCCTGTGGCCATAGAAATGGCCCAGGCCTTCTGTCGTCTCGGGACGAGGGTTTCCGTGGTCCAGCGCAGCGGACAGATCCTCAGTAAAGAAGACAAGGACCTGGCCGACGCGGTGCAGCACGCCCTGGCTTCCGAAGGGGTAGCTTTCTACCTGAACACCGCGGTCACGTCCATCCGGGACCTGGGGCATCAAAGGGAATTACAGCTTCGGGACGAAGCCGGCCGGGAAACTCCCCTGGTAACCGATCAAATCCTGGTCGCTCTGGGACGGGAAGCCAATATCGGCGGGCTGGGCCTGGAAGGAATTGGGATAGCCGTCGACCGGAAAGGGTTGCAGTTGGATCAGCGCCTGCGCACCGCGCAAAAACACATTTACGGCGCCGGCGACGTGACCGGGGCCTTTCAGTTTACCCATGCGGCGGGCTATGAAGGCGGCATCGTGATCGCCAACGCGATTTTCCATCTGCCGCGAAAGGCTGACTATACCTGGATGCCCTGGTGTACCTACACCGACCCGGAGCTGGCCGGCATCGGCCTGAATGAAAAGGGCGCCCGGGAGGCAGGCTTGGAGTACACGGTCTTCACCGAACCCTTCAGTCGCAACGACCGGAGCCTGGCCGAGGGAGAGCAGACGGGAAAAATAAAGCTGCTTTTGGACAGGCACGAGAAACCACTCGGGGTTCAAATACTGGGTCCGCGGGCCGGGGAACTGCTCAATGAATGGGTGGCGGTCCTGAACGGGAAAGTCCGGCTCTCCACCCTGGCCTCCGCGGTTCATCCCTACCCTACTTTGGGCGAGATCAACAAGCGCGTGGCCGGCGCCTACCTCTCGCCGAAAATCTTTTCGGAGCGGGTGCGCAAGGGGCTCAAGTTCTTTTTCAACCTGAGGGGGCGGGCCTGCGGATAATTAGAGGAAAGCCTCTTTATGATTTCTGATTGACAATTTAAATTTTTTTGATACATTTCAAGACACCATTGATTAAATTATGGTAAACCCCACCTAAAAATACGTCTACAATTTAATTGGCTTATTCCCTTTGGCAAAACCATTCCATCGAGGGGGGTTGCGGCAGTGGGATTGAATTTTCAGACAGGGCCGGGTTGTGCAAGGAGGATGCCCCTTGTACGACCCGGCCTTTCTTATTCGCGGACAGGGGGCACCGGAGACTTTATATCATACAACCCTTACCGGCCTGATCGATCCGGAAAAGGCAGCACATGAACATGAAAGGAGGCAGAAAATGAAAAGAGATCCCCTCATTCCTTGCCTGGTGGCACTGGCCATCGCAATCCTCGGGGCTTCAGAGGTTCAGGCCTTCAGCTCGGCGACGCACATCTACATCACCGACCGTGTTTATCCTCGGTACGCCTGGTCCCTGGACCTGGCCTACGGGAGCATCGCCCCCGATATCGACCTTTATTTGGCCGACCCAACCAAGTGGGAGACCGCGTACGAGGATACCCACCAGACCTATTCGGACCTTACTCCGTATGCTTGCGTGTTGACGCAGAAACTCTTCGCCGTCGGCTGGCGCTCCCACGGCGAGATCTGCGGGGCGGACCTCTATGCCCATTTTGTGGACCCGCTGGATGAGGGGGGCACCGGCTACGTCCCCGCCATGGTCACGGCCTTGAATGAATTTCTCGCGGCTCACGGCCAGAGTCCTCTGCCCGACCTTATGGCTCACATCGCCATCGAGATGGCCGTGGACCTGCTTTTGCAGAACAACGTGGACCAGTCCCTCGGCGATAAACTGCTCAAGGCCACCCTCTACAGGTCCTGGTTGGACCGAAACCTTCTGACCCGCGTTTTGGTGCTTGATGATCACCGGACGGATTTCCTCACCCTGGCCATGGGGGAACTGAGGTTCCGGACCATCATCAAGCGCTATGCCGAAGCCCTGGCCCTGCCCTATCCCCAAAATATCGACGCCGTGGCCGCCCTGGGCGCCGAAATGTCCGAGGCGCTCTTCGGCTTCCCGGCGACCAAAGAAGAATTGATCGCTATTTTTGGGGCGGCCATGGCCGTATGCGCGGATACGTATTTACAGGCAGTCACGAATACTATCCACTTCATCGCCACAGATCACGCTTGCCATGCGCCGGGCGGAGGTCCGTATAGAAAAAAGAACCCGGACAAACACTGAAAAAATGCGGGAAGCCGAAGCGTTGATAGCCCCATCACGTAAGCGGTCCGGGGATCCCGTCCTTTAGAGGATCTCCGGACCGGCCCCGGACCTGCGGATAGGAACCCTCCAAAAAATCGGCTACGATTAACTGTCTCGTAGGATGGATTCCCAAAAAGTCTTAAGGGCAGTCATTGCGAGGAGTGAAGCGACGAAGCTTTTTGCGAGTTCGTCTCTTGAAACGATTAATAAATGCTTTTATAACCTGCTGGACCAGGGCGGCAGGCAGTTATTTCCCGGTCTCCGGTGAGGACACGTATTTGATGATTGCCTTCTTGTACTTTTCGAAATCACCCAGATTCCGATGAAGAATCGAGACCACGATCGCGGGATCAATGGTTTCATACTGGGCGAGTCTTCTTGCGATCAGGCGCTGATCAACCAATGCCGTATAAAGAAAGAAAATTTAATCTTTTGGAGTTTTTTAAATACAAGGCGATGTAGACATCGCTCAGCGGCTTCGATTTAACCCGCGCCAACCCCCCGAAGAGATAAGGAAAAGATTATATTGGAAGCCCTCAGGAAAAGATCAACCAACCTTTCTATTCTTTGAAAGATTTCCTCCGAGATCCTTTTGCAGCGAATCATGAAAAAAACATATCACACAAGGACCTAAACTCCAATATCCCTTTTTTTTTGACCTATTCTCCCCAACCCATTAATATAGGTGCCGGGAAGGAATTAACCCATGAGACTTGCCATGATCGGTTTGGGCCGGATGGGCCTGAACATGGCCCGGCGGCTCCTGCGGGGCGGCCACGATGTGGTGGCCTATAACCGGACCCCTCAAAAGGCGGAGGAACTGGCCGGGGAGGGGGGTCTGCCCGCCTACTCCCTCCGGGAGGTGGTGGAACAACTTCCGGCCCCGCGGGTGCTGTGGATCATGCTGCCCGCCGGATCGGCCGTGGACGATCACCTGACGGCTCTGAAGGACCTGCTCGCTCCGGGTGACCTGATCATCGAGGGCGGGAACACCTTTTATAAGGACGACTTGCGCCGTGCAGCCTTTCTGGCCGAAAAAAAGATCCAATTCCTGGATGCCGGAGTGAGCGGCGGCATCTGGGGGCTTAAAGCCGGCTATTGCCTGATGATCGGCGGACCGCGGGAGGCCTTTGACCAGGCTGAACCGTTGTTTGAAACCCTGGCGCCGGCGGAGGGCTATCTATACTGCGGGCCCACGGGGGCCGGCCATTTTGTCAAGATGGTCCACAACGGAATCGAGTACGCCCTGATGCAGGCCTACGGCGAGGGGTTCCAGATCCTGGAGGCCTCTCCTTACGCCGAAAACCTGAACTATCAGGAGGTGGCCCACCTCTGGAACCGGGGCAGCGTGATCCGCTCCTGGCTGCTGGAACTGGCGGAGGCGGCCTTTACCGGGGACGGCAGACTCACCGGCCTCCGGGGGATCGTGGAGGATTCCGGAGAAGGCCGCTGGACCGTGGCTCAGGCCCTGGAAACCGGCGTTCCCGCCCCGGTTATCGCCCTCTCCCTGATGGCCCGTTTTCGCTCCCGGGAGACGGACTCCTTCTCCGACCGGCTGGTGGCGGCCCTGCGCCGGGAATTCGGCGGCCATGCCGTTCGGGAAAACAAAGAAGGGGCAGGATAAAAGACGAACGTCCAACATCCAACATCCAACATCGAATTTCGGAATGTAGCACAGCCCCGCGTCTCGCGGGGCTGTGCCCTATTGCTGCCATTTTCATGCTTCGTGGGTGGCCAGGTGCAGGCGGCCATGGAGGTTTAGCGCGAAAATACCGGTCGGCGTTCGGCGAAGGAGCTAAATGCAAAATTCTCATGCCTGGATTCCGGATCTCCCTTCGGTCGTCCGGAATGACAAACCAGTTTCGCCGGGTCCTCCCGCGAATTACAATTTAATGTGAGACACCCTGATCCCATGGAAGCCAAACCCTTTCTTTTGAACGCCCATACCCAGCTTGAATTGGCCGGGCTGTCCCACCTGTGTCCCTCGGAACCCGTCCCCTTCACCTCCTGGGTCGGCCGCATGAGCTGGAACCGTTTCCGGCTCATCCCGACCCGCATACACTTCGGCGTGCTGCAGGGGATCCGGGAGCTGAAAAAATCCGGCACCACCCATGTCTGGGACATAACGGCCACCGGGGCCAGTGTCACCCCCCTGCTCGGCAGCGGCCTGGAAGGGATAATTTTCCTGGAGGTCAGGGGTCTGGGGATCAAGAAGGCCCGGTCCCGGCTCCGCCTGGTGCAGGAACATATCCGCTTCATCCGGCAGCGCCACCGGGGCCGGCGTTTCGAAGCCGGCCTTTTCCTGCACGCCCCCTATTCCTGCCACCCGGACCTGCTGCGGGAAGGGGCGGTCTGGAGCCTGCGGGAAGGCATTCCCCTCGGCATCCGCGTGGCCGAATCCCCGGCCGAGACCGAACTGCTGACCTCCGGGCAGATCGCTTCGATCTCCCCTCTTTACCGTTGCATGGCCCGGCTGAAGCGGGCCTGGCCCGACCATATCCCGGGCCAACGCCCCATTCCCTTTCTCGACTCCCTGGGTGTCCTGGATGCCCGCCCCATCCTCGTCCACGCCGTGGATCTCACCGACGACGAGATCGACCTGATCGCCCGCAAAGGCTGCTCGGTGGTCCACTGCCCCCGCTCCAATGAGCGGCTGTCCTGCGGACGCATGCCGCTGGAGAAATTCCTGCAGGCCGGGGTCCCCGTTCGCCTGGGAACGGGCACGCCGACCAGCATCCCGGACCTGGACATTCGGAACGAGGCGGCCTTCGCCCAGGCACTTCATAGGGGATGGGTAGATTCAAAAGTGATCGAAGGACTGATCAGAAAAAATATTTAATCATGGCAACCAGTTAACGAAGCGCGGCAGGTTACGCCGGCTTGGAGGAAACCGGAGGGGTGACCTGGTTTTCATCCAAGCAGAATAATAACCCTTATCAGATTAATAAGGGATCCCTACCAAAGAAATACCAAGTTTACCTTATTTACTAATCAGCCCTCTCCCTTATAATTAATTTAAATTAAAAAGCTAATACTGTTC
>JALOOY010000478.1 GCA_025454185.1 Thermodesulfobacteriota bacterium | reverse complement strand
CAGTTTGTGCCCGGCGGAAAGGGGCGGACAAAGCGCCGGTCTGGGGACCAGTTCCCCCCGCGGACCAGCCCACGGCGGCCAGGTGTTTTCCAGCCTGGGCCAGCGCAAGCAAATGCTGGGCCGGCAGAAGCCGGTCGACAAAAGGCAGGGCCGTGGCCATGCCCTGACAGACCGGCTGGTACTCCGGACAGCCCATCAGGGGGTTCAACCAGAAAAGCCTGTAGCACCGGCGCTTGAGCCGGCTCAGTGCCCGCCGCAGGCGCAGGGGGTCGCCCAGGTCCCAGCCGTCACTGAAAATGACCAGCAGGCTCCGGCGCCCCAGCAGTTTACCCCCAAACTCCCGCTGGAAACCCTCCAGCGCCTCTCCGATGCGGGTCCCGCCCGACCATTGGGGTACTCGTTGCCGCACCGTTTCCAGAATGTCTCCGGGAGACCGGGCGCTGATCCAGGGTGTCAAGCGGGTCAGTCGGGTAGAGAAAGCAAAAATTTCTACCGGCAGCGGCGTGCGCATCCAGGCCCGGACAAAGAGCAGGAAAAACCGCCCGTACGGCTCCATGGAGCCGCTCACGTCGGCCAGGAAAATCAGTCGCCGCGGTCTGGGTCTCTTTTGTCGATAGGCCAGGTCCATCATCTCACCGCCGGACCGGAGGCTGCGACGAAGCGTTTTCCGTATTTCCAGGAACGGCCCCCGTCCGGCCTCGTAGCGGCGGGTACGGCGGGGAAGGAAGGGGTGAACCCAGCGATCCAGCCAGGCGGCGGCCTCAGGCCAGTCGGAGAGTTCCCAATCTTTGAAATCGCGCTGCGCCAGACTTTCTTCCCGGCTGTACCGGAGGCCCGAAATCCTGGGACCCTGCGATCCGCCCTCCGGATCTTCGCCCTGTTCCTCGGCCCTGGCCCCCAGGAGGCTATCCCAAGGGTCACCGGGCTCTTCGGCCTTTCCTTCCCCCCAGGTCCAGAACAGCTCGAATTCCTTATGAAAAATGGGCAGATCGGTGACCCGCACAACGATGTTAGCCTCCAGCGCGGTCCTGAAATCCTCTTTACGGGAGAGGTCGATACAGGCCAGTGACCGCAGTGCATCCCGGAGGCCGGTATGGCTCACCGGCAGGCCCTTACTTTTCAGGCGACGGCCGAACCGGGCCATCTGTTCGGAAAGCCGGCCCTCCGGGAAATTTCCCGGAGGCAACCGCTGGGGGCCCAACAACCGCTCAGGAGCAGCGGGGGGACAAGCCATCGAACAAGGCTTCTTTCCGGGAGGCCTCTCCCAGGATCTGCTCCCGAAAAAAACGCTGGTCCTCCTCGTACTTGAGGATACAGCCCAGAGTCTCCTGTACGGTATATTCATCGAGAGCCAGCCGATGGAGGTGGATCAGGGCCTGGGCCCAATCCAGGGTTTCGGAAATTCCCGGTTTCTTGGTCAGGTCCTCCCGACGCAGCCGGGTCATGAACCGGGCCAATTGGGCGGCCAGTTCCTGATCTATCCCGGGAATCCGGGAGAGGATGATCTGGTATTCCTTCTCCCTGGTCGGGTACTCGAGCCAATGGTACAGGCAGCGGCGTTTGAGCGCGTCATGGATATCCCGGGTGCGGTTGGAGGTGATGACCACCCAGGGCCGGCGCCGGGCCTTGAGGGTGCCTATTTCCGGGATGGAAACCTGAAAATCGGACAATATTTCCAGCAGAAAGGCCTCAAACTCTTCGTCGGCCCGATCCAGTTCGTCGATCAGCAGGACCGGCGGACGGGGGTCCTCGCTCAGGATAGCCTCCAACAGGGGGCGGCGGATCAGAAATTCCTCTCCGAAAAGGGTCTGCTCCAGGTCCGGGGAGACCTGGCCGGTTGCTTCGGCGGTGCGGATTTTCAAGATCTGTCGGGGATAATTCCACTCATACAGGGCACTGTGGACATCCAGCCCCTCGTAACACTGGAGGCGGATCAGCCGGGCCCGCAGCAGCCGGGACAACACCAGGGCCACTTCGGTCTTCCCCACCCCCGGTTGGCCCTCCAAGAACAACGGTTTTTTCAAGGCCTGGGCCAAAAATAAAACGGTCGCCAGAGGCCGGTCGGTGATATAGCGGTACCGGGCCATGGCGGTTATAATCTGCTCGATGGAACGCATTTATTTCCTGTCGTACTCCCATAAAGGGGATTGGTGATCAGACCCGTCTATGCTACAATTATTGACCGTCTGAATAAAAGCAAAAAACAAGCCTTATGTCTTTTTTCCGGGTTGTCATCCCGCCCCTCGATCAGCCCTATACCTACCGGATCACTCCGGACCTGGCCCATCCTCCCCGGGTTGGCCAGCGCGTATTGGTGCCTTTGCGACGCAAATGGGTGACCGGTTTTCTCTGGGAACCGGTAGCGGACACCGACCCGGGGCTCGAGATCAAGGCCGTGGAGCAAATCCTGGATCCTGATCCGCTTTTTTCCGAGTCTTTGCGGTCTTTATTGCTCTGGACCGCTCGTTATTACCACTATCCCCTGGGACGGGTCTTAAAGACAGCCCTGCCCCCAGGGCTGACGGTCACCCGTAAGGAATCCTGGCGGATCACCCCCCTGGGGATCGAAGCCCTTGGCCCTGACTCGACCACGGCGGGACAAACCGACCTGCTCCATTTCTTGACCTCCGGTCCTGGCTGGCCGGCCTCCGGGTCTCCCTGCCCGGAAGAAACCTTGGCAGCCTTGGAATCCAGGGGTCTGATCTGCCGCCAGACGAAACTCCACCAGGAGACCGCCCGGCCGAAAAAGATCAAAGTAGTCTATCCCGGTCCCGGTTTTGACGGGGAGGCCTTTTCAGCCCAAGACCGGCCCTTGGTCCGTCT
>JALOOY010000477.1 GCA_025454185.1 Thermodesulfobacteriota bacterium | reverse complement strand
AAAGATCCTGCATAAATCTTAGACAATATTTAATCGAGAAAAAAAAACTTAAAAAACAAAATTAAATACGTTTTAATTACCATTTTTTAAATTCGAGGGGACTTATGTCGAAGATGTTTAAAGACGAGCAGATTCAAGAAGCCCGGGACGGAAAGGCGATCTGGGAAAAAGAGCTGCAGGGGCGTTTAGCCAAGAATCCGGAATGGAAGCAACGCTTTTCCACCGTTTCGGACTTGGAAATCAAGAACATCTACACCCCGGAGGACATTCAGGATCAGGACTTTGAGCGGGATCTGGGTTACCCCTGCTTCTACCCCTATACCCGGGGGGTCCAGTTGTCCATGTACCGGGGCCGCCTTTGGACCATGCGCATGTTCGCCGGCCTGGGCTCGGCGGAGGACACCAATAAACGATTCCACTACCTGGTGGATCAGGGCCAGACCGGACTGAGCGTGGCCTTCGACATGCCGACCCTGATGGGGTATGACACGGATTCTCCCAAGGCCCGCGGGGAAATGGGCAAATGCGGGGTGGCCATCGATACCCTGAAAGACATGGAAGTCCTCTTCGCCGGCCTGCCCATCGACCGCATTACCACCTCCATGACCATTAACCCGCCGGCCTCGGTGATCTGGGCCATGTACATCGCCATGGCGGAAAACCGGGGCATCCCGCGCAGCAAGATCGGGGGCACCATCCAGAACGACATGCTCAAGGAATTTGCGGCCCAGAAGACCTTCATGTGCCCCATCCGGCCGTCCCTGCGGCTGGTGACCGATACGGTGGAGTTCGGCACCCGGGAAGTCCCTCGCTGGAACACCATCAGCATCAGCGGTTATCATATCCGCGAGGCGGGGGCTACGGCCGTGCAGGAGCTGGCTTTTACCCTGGCGGACGGGCTGGCCTACGTGGAGGACGCCCTGAAACGGGGTTTGAACGTGGACGACTTCGCCCCGCGCCTGTCTTTTTTCTTCGACGCCCATATCGATTTCTTTGAAGAGATCGCCAAATTCCGGGCGGCTCGGCGCCTGTGGGCCCGCTTCATGAAGGAACGCTTTCAGGCCAAAAACTGGCGCTCCATGTGGCTGCGTTTCCACACCCAGACGGCCGGCTGTTCCCTCACGGCCCAGCAGCCTTACAACAATGTGATCCGCACGGCGCTGGAAGCCCTGTCGGCCGTGCTGGGCGGGACCCAGTCCCTGCACACCAACTCCCTCGACGAAGTGCTGGCCCTGCCCACCGAACAGGCGGCCACCATCGCCCTGCGGACCCAGCACGTCATCGCCGAGGAGTCCGGGGTCATCAACACCATCGATCCTCTGGCCGGTTCCTACTTTGTCGAGGCCCTGACCAACGAGATGGAGGAAAAGGCCCTGGAGTACATCCGCAAGATCGACGACATGGGGGGCATGGTGGAGGCCCTGGACCGCCATTTCCCGCAGATGGAGATCGCCGAGGCGGCTTACCAGTATCAACGCCAACTGGACCGCCAGGAGAAGATCATGGTGGGCATGAACAAATACCAAACGCAGGAGACGCTGCGGCCCGAGGTGCTGAAGATCGATCCGGCGCTGGAGGAGGCCCAGATCGCCCGCACCAACGCGATCAAAAACAGCCGTAACCATGTTCGGGTCCGGGAGTGTCTGGAACGGCTGGGCGAGGCCTGTGTGGCCGAGCAAAACGTCATGGAACCCCTGATCGCGGCCGTGAAGGAACAGGCCACGCTGCAGGAATGTTGTGACGTGTACCGGCAGGTTTTCGGGACCTATCGGGATCCGGGGATATTTTAGAACCAACGAACATCGAACATCGAACGTCCAACATCGAACATCGAATTTTATAACAATAATTAATAATTAATTGTTAATAATTAATTATTGATTTGGTCGATTTCAGGGAGGGATTATGGCAGGTGAAAGAAAATTACGGGTCCTGGTGGGCAAACCGGGGTTGGACGGCCACGACCGCGGCTCCCGGATCATTGCCCGGACTTTTCGAGACGCCGGGTTCGAAGTGGTCTATACCGGGCTGCACCAGACACCGGAAGAGATCGTCCAGGCAGCCATCCAGGAAGACGTGGACCTCATCGGACTATCCAGCCTGGCCGGGGCGCACCTCTATTTGTTTAAACGGGTGGCCGAACTGCTGCAGGAAAAGGGGGCCGAAGACATCGCCCTCATCGGCGGCGGGATCTTCCCGGAGGAAGACATCCCCCTGCTGAAGGCCGTCGGCTATAAGGAAATCTTCGTTCCCGGGGAATCCCTGGATCACATCGTCGACTGGGTCCAGGCCAACGTCAAACCGAGAGCCTGATGGACGGAACGCAGAAAATCCTGGCCGGGGACGTGCGGGCCGTGGCCCGGCTCATCCGGGATATCGACGACAACCTGCCCCAGGCCCGGGCGGTGCTGAAGGAGCTGTACCCCCATACCGGGAAGGCCTATGTTATCGGCATCACCGGTTCGCCCGGGGTGGGCAAGAGCACGCTGGTGGACCGGATGATTCAGAATCTGCGGAGACAGGGGAAAACCGTCGGCGTGCTGGCTGTGGACCCCACCAGTCCCTTCAGCGGCGGGGCCATTCTGGGGGACCGGATCCGCATGCAGCGTCACAGTACCGATGAGGGGGTATTTATCCGCAGCCTGGCCACCCGAGGGCATTTCGGCGGTCTGACCTCTTCCACCCGCGGGGCCATCGCCGTGCTGGATGCCATGGGCAAGGATTATATCCTGGTGGAAACCGTCGGCGTGGGGCAGGATGAAGTGGAAATCGTCCGGTCGGCCCATACCACCCTGATCGTGCTGATCCCCAAGGCCGGCATTCTGGAGACCGGCGACCGGGTCGTCATCAACAAGGCCGACCGGGAGGGGGCCGACAAGACCCGCCAGGAACTGATGATGATGATCGAGATGGACAAGGACCGCCGGAACAAGGCCGGCTGGCGGCCCGGCATCTTCATGACCGAGGCCGTTCGCAACCAGGGGTTGGATGAGCTGATGGCCGGCATCCAGGAACACCGCGAGTTTCTGTTTAAAAAGGATCCGGCTACCCTGGTAGACTTTCAAATCCAGCGGGCCCGCATGGAGCTTTTCGACCTGGTCAAACAGGATGTCATTCAAATCATCATGGAGCGGCTTACCGAGAGCGGGCGCTGGGATCATTATCT
>JALOOY010000476.1 GCA_025454185.1 Thermodesulfobacteriota bacterium | reverse complement strand
CTGCAGATCGACCACCTGGCCCTGGCCGACGCCGTCGGCGGCCGGTTCCTTCAGCAGCCGCTTGGGCAGCGTATCGGCCTGGCGGTCAAAACCGTAACGGGAATTGATCACCCGCTCCATATTGATGACCCGCTCGGCGGCCTGGAGCAGTTTAGACAGGTTCATCTCCCGGCCGGTAACCGCCGTGTAGAGGGAGGCCCAGGTGCTGCCCTTCACAGCCAGGCAGATGGAGGCGAACAGGCAGGCACCCAGCAGATTGGTGGCCATGGAGAGTTCCTGGAGCGGCTTGACCCAGGCCTTGTGGTCGTCGTCCAGGGGGTTCTGTTTTTCGGTGATGCCCAGTTCCTCCTCCAGGTAGCCGAAGGCGTCGATCACCGAGGCATAGGGCCGCAGGTGGTCGGCTCCCCGGGGGGAAGCGGCATGGACCACGGCCTCCCCCTTGCTGGCCCGGACGCCGCAGGAAGCCATCTCCAGTCCTTTGACCTGGAAGGCGTAGTCGCCGGCGTCGCCGCCGAGTTTTTCGGCGGCTTTCTTCGACCCTTCAGCCAGGAGATCCCCGAGGCCCTCCCGGAAGGCCATCTTGCGCACTACCTCGAGGGCGGCCGGCACGTTGCCCCAGGTTAGTTCCAGACCGTCGGTTTTTTCTTTGTTCAAGATGCCCCGGTCGTACCACTCCATGGCCGTGGCCAGGATCTGGCCGGCGCTGATGGTATCCAGTCCGAGTTCGTTGCAGTCGTAGCCGAGTTTGGCCACGGCGCTCACATCGTTGATCAGACACTTGCTGCCGAAGGCCCCCAGGGTCTCGTATTCGGGGCCGCCGCCGCTCTCGCCGGCGTAAGGACCTTCCTTGATGGTGGTCTTGCGCCCGCAGGCGATATGGCACTGGGCGCAGGCGAAGGGTTTGACCTCCAGGGTCCGGTGGTAGGCCTCGTGGCCCAGGACGTCGTGGGATTCGGGGTAGGTGGTGCGCTGCCAGTTTTTGGTGGGCAGGGTCCCGGTGCCGGTGGCGCTGATGGAGTTGTAAAAACCGGGGGTCCCGAAGGGCTTCAGCAGGCCCGCGGTGAAGCCTTCCGCGGCAATCTGTTCCTTGGCTTTTTCCGTTGCTGCCTTCAGGGCCTGGGGGTCAGCCACGGGAACCTCTTTTGTCCCGACCACGCCGATGGCCTTCAGGTTCTTGGCGCCCAGCATGGCCCCGCCGCCCCCGCGGCCGGCGGCGCGGTGCTTCTGGGTCATGAGGGAGGAGAAACGGACCAGGTTTTCTCCCGCCGGGCCGATGGAGATGACCTGGGCCCCGCTGCCCAGTTTTTCCCGGATGTAATCCTCGGTGGGGGAGATACGTTGGCCCCAGAGGTCGGCCGCATCTTCGATACGGACCTGATCGTCCTTGACGGACAGCCAGACCGGCTTGGCGGCCCGGCCCTTGACCAGGAGGAGATCGTAGCCGGCCTTCTTGAGGGCCGGGGCGAAGTGTCCGCCCACATTGGTTATCCCCAGGGTGGTCGTGGCCGGGGAGCGAAACACGACCACCAGCCGGCCTCCTTCCGGGGCCGTGGTGCCGTTCAAGGGCCCGGTGGCGAAGATGACCGGTGTCTCCGGGTCGTAGGGATCCCGGTCGGGATCCAGGTAAGGAAATCGTCGACAAGGAGGAGGATTTTCTGATACGTTCCAATTGTTATGTTTAGTCATATTACGTGTTACGGGTTGGTGGGTTGGGTTGGTTTGATTACGACAGGCAGCATTTAGGCTGCCTGTCTGACCATTAGTAGGGGGAACTGCGCAGCTCTGTCAACGAAAAACAAATAAGCCAAAAATGGCATAATTCATTTTTTTTCAATAAGTTACGTTTATATCAATGTAGGCTGTTGCCTGTTGGCCGTCAAGGCTTGCGGCCGGCGGTGGTAAATAGAGGGATCAGCCCGGCCGATCAGACTTCTTCCTCTTCCGGTCTTTGATATCCCGAAAACCGACCAGCTTTTTCTTGTCTTCATCCCAGAGGCTCAGGAAGAGGGCGTCCAGGCTTCGACGGAGGGTAAGTCCCTTCACGTGCAATTCCTTCGTTTCCCCATAGCACCTGGGAAGGTTGTAATTGGGGATCCGGGGCCGCACGTGATGGATGTGATGGAAGCCGATATTCCCGGTGGCCCAGTGCAGGAGGGGAGGGAGTTTATAGTACGAGGCCCCTCTCAAGGAGGCGGTCAGGTGGTTCCACTCTTTCTGGCGGGCGAAATAGGTGCCCGGAAAATGATGCTGCACATAGAAGATCCAAACACCAATAGTCCCGGCGATGAGGGCGACCGGCAACTGAATAAGGAGGTAGGCCCTGAGGCCCATGGTGTACCAGGCCGTTACGACAACAGCCGCGAGGGCCAGGTCGGTGAAGTATACGCTGAGGCGCCTTTTCAGGTCGTCATCGTAATGGGGGACCCGGTAGAGAATGATAAAGGTATAGAAATAACCCAGACCGAACATGATGAAGGGATTTTGATATAAACGGTACTTGATCCGCTGTGACCGTGAAGCCCCGAGATACTCATCAACGGTCATTATCCTTATTGCTCCGGGGCCGCGGCGGTCAAGATTCCCAATGCTGGCATGATGCAGGGCGTGGTCATGCCTCCATTGCTCGAAGGGCGTAAAGGTCAGTATGCCGCAGACATAGGCCAGGATGGTATTCGCCTTCTTGTTCCGGAAAAAGGAACCATGGCCGCAATCGTGGAAAAAGATAAAGATCCGGATATAGAAGGGTACGGCAATGATAGTCAGCAGGAAAGTGGCCCAGTAGGAGACGCCCAGTCTGATGGTCACCCACATCAGCGCGAGCAGTAAAAAGTAGGGTACAAGAGTGCCGACCAGTTGTTCAATCGCCAGTCCCAGATTGGGATGGTCGTAGCGGGACAGATTCTTGACCCATTCCGGGCTATCCACCGTCCTGTTGAATTTTCGAGGAGTAGCCGATTGGTCGGACCTTAAATCGATTCCCGTCTGTTTCATAGGGCCTCATTAAAATTGTGTTGGTCATAGGACGTCTCCCTTTTCTTGAATGGAGGGGCCTTTGGAAGGGCGCCTTAAAGAAAGAGGCCAAAAAAAGTTGCACAATGTCCTTTAAGCCCGAGCCTCCGCTTTCTTGACCCTGCGGGGCGGTATCCCGGCCAGGGCCTTGGCCAGTTGGATTTTTTTGTCCAGGTTGCCCTCGCGGAGGATCATCACCCGCTGGGCCTGGGGAGAGCCGGCGCCGTGCATGGATTCCACCAGAGCCGTGCCGCCGGTCATGGCTTCGATGAGACGGCCGATCTTGATCCGGTCCTCGGCTGGGATCTCGGCTACGCCGGAGAAGTATTTTTTGACCAGGTGGCCGATGTTTTCGTTCTTGAGATCGTATTCGCTGGGCAGGGTGGCCAGGAAACCGCCGGCCAGGTCCACGGCCAGGCGGGCCACCTCGAAGTGGTAGCGGGTGACGTTCTGCTTGCAGACGTTGGCCAGCATGGTGTCCACCAGAAAGGCCCCGGAGGGCGTAGGCGTCCCTTCGGCGGCGCAGGCGATGGAGGAGCTGTAGAGGGTCTCGCCCAGGTGGATCATTTCGGTGATCTTGTCCCGCACGTGGGAGGCTTTGCCTGTGCCCTGGATCTGGGTCAGGTAACCCACGGCGCCGGTGAGGACGTCGATGAGGCCCGTCTTGCAGCCGCCGTAATTGGCCCGGTGGTGGGCAGCGAAACGATACACCAGCAGGCCGGTGAATTCGGTTTCCCCGTCCATGAAGACCCGTTCCTTGGGTACAAAGACATCCTCGAAGGCGATGACCGCCTCGCCGCCCACGGCGCCGAAGGAGGGTTTCCCGGAGTCGATGCGCTCCTTCCGGTCCCGCCGATCGTCGCCGGTCTGGCGGCCGAAGATCATGGTCACGCCCGGGGCGTTCACCGGGATGGCGCAGACCACGGCGTAGTCTTTCGCTTTTTCATCCAGGGCCGTGGTGGGCATGACCAGGATCTCGTGGGAGTTGACGCCGCCGGTCATGTGCAGCTTGGCCCCGCGGATGACGACGCCGTCCGGTCGCCGCTCCACGATGTGCACGTACTGGTCGGGATCGGCCTGCTCGGCCGGCCCCCGGGAGCGGTCGCCCTTGGGATCGGTCATGGCCCCCACTACCATCAGGTTTTCCTCCTGAATGTAGGTGAGCCATTTCTGGAAGCGCTCCAGATAATCCGTCTTGTTTTTCCGGTCCATTTCATAGGCCACCGAGTAGACGGCATTGATCCCGTCCCAGCCCACGCAGCGCTGAAAGCAGGTGCCGGTCTTCTGGCCCAGGGCCCGCAGCAGCTTCACCTTCTTGACCAGGTCGTCCACGTTCTGATGGACGTGGGTGAAGCGGCTGATGGTCTTGCCGGTCAGGTGGGAGGTGACGGTGGCCAGACGTGGGGGGCCGTGGCCGGATGGCGGGTGACGTCCTTGATCAACTTGCCCTTGTAGTAGACGACGTGGTTCAGTTTTCTCAGGCTTTCGATATATTCCTGGGCGGTTTTAATGGGCATGGAACGGTCCTTTCTTGCAGATGTAGTCCTTTTTATTTTGGCTATTTTGATGAAAAATGCAAGCCGATTTAAGGGTCTGTGACGAATAGGCCATTTCCCGGGAACAGGAACGGCCCTCTTGACTGGGGGCAAGGTCGGTAGTACTATTGACACGGTCCGGGGGGGCACTTCCAATGCCTACGACACCAAAGATCAAACCTATTTCCGATCTTTTACGGAACGCAGCGCTATCGTCAAGGCGTTACTGCATCAAAACAACCAGGCATTAGGCAACGTGACTGGACCGCCGCGTTAGGCCTCAAAGGGGTGGACTATGGCGATTTCAAAAAGCTGGATGGAAATGACCCCCAAAAAGGAATTGAGCCTGTTCCGGTTGAAATGCTACCGCTGCGGACAGGAAATCGAGGTTTTTTCCGATGAAATGGGCCGCATACGCAAATGCTCCTCCTGCCGGGAGAGCATCGATCCGGGAAAATGCGAGGTCATTCAGGTCCATTGAGGAGAGATTATGAGAATCGGCCGCCGATCTGGCGTCGCTTCCTGGTGCCGGGCGGTATCACGCTGAAGCGCCTCCATGATTCGCTGCAGATGGTCATGGGCTGGTACGGTGGGCACCTGCATCAGTTCCTTTGGGGGGGAGAGCTCTTCGGCCCTGCGGATCGCGAAATCGGGATTAACCGCATAAGCGAAACCAAAACGAAAGTCGATCAACTGCTGCGCCGGCCCAAGGATCGCCTGCTCTACGAATACGATTTCGGCGATAGCTGGGAGCATGACGTCGTCCTGGAGGCGATTCTCCCGCCGGGGCAAGGCGGTCTTTATCCCATCGTGGAAGCCGGAAAGCGTGCCTGCCCCCCGGAGGACGTGGGCGGCATTCCGGGGTACGAGGACTTCCTCGAGATCCTCGCGAATCCGAAGCACCCGGAGTACGAGGAAATGCTGGAATGGGCCGGCGGCAGCTTTGATCCCGGGCATTTCGACCCCCGGGAGGCCAATTTAGCGATTCATGGGGGCTGGGTGCGCGTAAAGGAGGTTTAGATTGTGGGTTGCTGATTGAACCGGTTCAAAGCGTAAGGAACACTTATGTACCAACCCCTCAAGGCCACCGTCAGCGTCAAGGGCACCGAAATTACGGTGCTCGTACATCGGGAGGAAGACTACATCTCCCTCACCGATATTGCCCGGCACCGCAACCCCGACCACACCGACGACCTCATTCGCAACTGGCTGCGAAACCGGAACACGATCGAGTCGGTAGGTCGAATCCTGCGGGAACGGGCTGGGCATAGGCCGAGGGTGGTCAAAGGGAAAAAATAGTCGATGGTCCTGCTGGATACGAATATCCTAAGCGAACTGGTTAAAAAAAAGTCCAACCCAAATTTCCTGTCCCGTGTATCCTCCCTGCCGGCCCGCCATCTTTATACCTCGATGGTTTGCCTGATGGAATTGCGATACAAGTTGTAAACGCGTTGACCTGCCGCCCGGCTCGCTCTGCCGGACCGAGCCGGGCCTGACTTACCCTGGCTTTTTAAACTTCGGAACAACGAGTCTCCGGTTTTCTTTACGCCCACCCCCGCAGCCGGAAATAATCCTGCTTTAGCCGTTCCAGTTCTGCTTCGGTGATCACCTGGCCGCTCTCGGGCAGGGCCTCGGTATGGAAGCGTTTGGGCAGGGCTTCGCCGGCGGCGGTCATCCCTTCGCGGAGGTTGAATTCCCGGGCCAGGGTGACGACCCGGTTGGCCATCTTTTGAATTTCCTCTTTGCCCCAGTTCAGGCCGGTGGTCAGGTGCACGATGCGCTCCAGCACCGGCCAGGGATACATATCCCGGTAGAAGCGGCAGAGGATCAGGGTGTCGAAGAGGGTCAGGCGGTCTTCGAAGTCGATGAACAGCTCCGCCTTGCCGTCGAGCTGTTCGGGGTCGATCATCCTGGTCAGCTCGGGTTTGTAAAAGGTGGCCCGCAGGTGGCAGGCGCCCCGGTCGGAGGTGGCATAGCCCAGGCCGACGCCCTTCAGCACCCGGGGGTCGTACCCGGCCGGTTCCATGCCCTTCACGTGGATGGCGATGTCCTCCAGGCCCCATTCTCGGGCCGCAAACTGGATGCCCTCGGCCAGCACGGCCCCGGCGCCCCGGCGATAGACCATGTTGCGCAGGAGTTCGGCAATGGCCTCCACGTCGCCGTAATCGATCTTCTCCTCGATCTTCCCCCGGCGGGAGGCCTCGATGGCCAGCCCGGCCAGGTTCCCGGCCGTGATGGTGTCCACCCCCAGGCGGTCGCAGATGTCGTTCAGGTAGAGGATGTCTTCGATGCCCTTGATCAAGCAGAGGCC
>JALOOY010000475.1 GCA_025454185.1 Thermodesulfobacteriota bacterium | reverse complement strand
ACGTGCCGATGAAAAGAACGACAAATCCCCAGAAGATCAAAAAATGCATGAGGCCGGCCCAGGGTTCGCCCTTGAAGGCGGTCCGCCCCAGGAAGACATCCAGGAGGGCCTGCCCCAGGGCCTGGGCGGAAAAATCCGTTCGGCTCCCGGGCGCGCTTTTCAGCCACACCCGCACATGGGCGGCCACACCCATGACCAACAAACCGGTAGCCGCGGCCGCCAGGATATAAAAAACCCAGGTATTTTCGATCTGCCAATAAATAGGTCTTTGGGGGATCATGCCCTGCTTCTCCCCCCATCGGCTCGTCGATGGTATTTTTCGTAGGAGCGGGGTCCATCCCCGCCCAGGGCTTGACGGACCTGGGACGGACACGGCGGGAAGGTACAAACCCCTCCCCTACGGCGAGGCCACTTTTTTACCAACAAAGACATCCTTGGGGTTCCTAAGATTCGCAAAGGGAAAAACGGATCTTGAGATACAATGTATAAAATTTATAAGAAATTTTAGCCGGAAATGTTTTTTTTTCGGCTAAAATTTCTTCATCATCTCACTCATCAAATACGGCACCTCGACCCTTCCTGTGGGAGCCAGGATCTTGCTGCTGAAATCCGTGGCATAGTTGTTCTTCAGGGTCCGAACCAGTTTCCGGAACAGGGAGGAGTCGATGGCCTGGGCGATTTCGACCAGGTTCCGCCCGGTGCATTCGGCCAGGATGCGGGGACCGCTGCCGATGATCATGCGCCAGCCGCCGGTGATGGGGACTTTCAGTTCTTCCATGCCCGGGATGCACTCTTCCTTAACAAACCGCCGGTGGTCTTCTTCCTTGCCTCGGAGGATATTATACAGTTGGTTGAATTTCCAAACACCGGTCTGGATCCGGTAGGGGCCCTCCTGGATGCGGCCGGTGGGGAGCCAGACCTTGCTGCTGTATTTCCAGACCAGCGAGAGCAGTTGGTTGGAAATAATCCGGTAGTCCCGCGAGGAAAGGGCCTTGCGCAGGTTGTCGGTATCATCCACGGTGGCTACCGCCACGATTCGCGGTCCTTCCCCCACGGCCACATAATAGCCCCCCACCAGCTTGATGCCCAATTTCTCCAGGGCGGGATTGTACTGGTGGGTCACAAAGGACGAGTACTCATCGAATTTGCCGGGCATCACATCCCAGTACTGGGTAAATAAAATGGCCATGCCAGTCTCCTTGCCGATTCGATTTTTACATCACTTGTTCTGAGAATTTATCTCTAAACAATGGATGAAAAAATCGAATATGAAAAACCATATTGTTAAGTCTTTGAAAATGGTTTTTTGCTAAATAAAAAAATTTCAATTTTTTTACTTAGAATTTAAAGAGGCGGGTCATCAATTCGGCCAGGTATTCGGCCTCTTTTTCTTTTACCTGGGCATATTTGGCCGGACGGGCCTGGACCCAATACAGATTGGCCGGGAAGGGCTGGGAGCGGTCCACGACCCATTCCATGTCCTGGGGAACCTGGAAATACTTTTCCACTTCCCTGGAAATCCGGACGATTTCCCGCAACTCTTCGGGGTCTATACAGGGTTTCCCCTGGAGGTCATCTGGGACATCGGTCGTGATGGTGCCCGAACCATGGTAGACAACCATTTTGGTCTTCCGGCTGACCGTCGCTTCCACTTCCCCGCTCTCCTTGTCGACGATGAATTGATCGGGATTGATTTCCCCGCTGACCACGCTTTCCCCCAGGCCCCAGTTGCCTTCAACGACAACCTTGGTCAGATCACCGGTTGTGGGCAGAACGGTCAAAACGACCCCGGCGGACTTGGCCTCTACCATTTTCAGTACGGCCACGCCGATGGGGGCCTTTTCCATCTCCATCCCTTTTTCCAGGCGGAAGGCGATGGCCCGCGTGGTGAAGGCGCTGCCCCAGACCTGAATGATCCGCTGGATCACGAGGTCCCGGCGGTGTACGTTCAGGTAGCTTTCCATCTGTCCGGGCATGCTGACGGCCCCGCTGGACCGTACCGCCACGGAAAGTTCCCCATTTCCTTCCCGGGCCTTCAAGGCGTCATAATACGTGTTGATCTCTTCCAGCATTCCGTCCGGCATGGGCCGGGATTCGATCACTGCCCGGATCCAGCGACTGGCCGCCACCTGGCTTTTTACTTCGTGGAGGTGGTCCCGGTTGTCCCGAACATATTTACGGATTTCCTCTCCCGCTCCGGTTTCCTCCATGAAACGTTCATACCCTTCGACCGAAACGGCAAAGCCCGGCGGTACCCGCAGGCCCATTCGGGTCAACTCCCCCAGGTTGGCGCATTTTTTCCCAACCCGGTCATTGTCGCCGCTGTTCAATTCTTCGAACCAATACAACCATTTTGCAGCCATGAAACCGTTCCTTTTTTGAATCCATTGAAAACCTGGAATTTCCGATGTTAAACCCAAAATGGCGCCAAGGCCGTCATTGCGAGGAGTGAAGCGACGAAGCAATCCCCAAGAAACGGCTTGAGGTGCTGGGGGGGATTGCTTCGCTTCGCTCGCAATGACGGCTTGGGGGGATCTGCAAGTTTCATAAATTCCAGAAATATTTTCGGCCCTCTAAACAAACCGGATCATTTATCCAAGATACTGGCGCCGCGGTCCACGACCACGCCTTTGATCATGGAAAACACGGGGGTCCAACTGGGCGAGGTGCTGGCCGCTACCAGGATATCCCCTTCTTCCACTAAGTGCAGTTCGTCCTCGCTCATGATGACCCGGGCCGGTCCCTCGGCCACGCCGGGGGAACCGCAGGTGCCGTACAGGTCCGCTTTCAGTTCCGGACGTACCTGGGGCATGGAACCGACCACCACCTTCAGGGCGATAGGGTCCATGGATTGGACCAGGACGCCCATGGCCATATCCAGATCGAACCCTTCCGCCAGGAAGGCCGGGGGATTGGGGGTCTTCTGCCATTCCTGCCACTCGGCCTTGCGGCGGTCGACGATGTAGCGCAGGTCGAATTGGTCGGGATTGAGCCCGGCCCGCCGGACCTCGTCGGGCATCAAAAAGAAGATGTCCTCGGCCGCATCGAGGGCCCCTTTCTGCACGAAGCGTTTGCCCAGGCCGAGGGCGCTGCGGCGCATCAGGGCGTGGGTGTAAAGGTCCAGATAATGGTCGTGCTCTTCGCTGAAGATCCCGCTCTTCTGGGCCAGGCGCATGAGCCGCTCAAACCAGCCCCGCTGCTCCTGGGGGACCTTGGCCAGGACCTCCTTCTCGGCGGCCTGGCGTTTTTCCGCCGCTTTGGCCCGCTCCGCTTCCAGGTTGAAGGCGCCGCCCTTCTGGATGAATTGTTTGACATTGACCAAAGCCGGGGTCGGGTCTTCCACCCAGGTGGGCAGGTTGATCTCGGACATGCGCTGCATGCGCCAGCCGTCCTCGTTCATGAAGGCTTGAAAATCCTTCAGGAACTCCCGGCCCTGGGGTGTGGCCTGCAGGTTGGTTTTGATTTCCTCGGCCTTGCTGGTCAGAAACACGTCGGCCAGACCGTCCCGGCTCGCCCGCTGGGAAAATTCCCAGAGGCGGCGGTCCACCTGAAAGACCTTGTTGTCAAACCCGGAGACCAGGTTGTGAAAGAGGGGAGATGTGTCGTCGATTCCGGCCAGTTCCCGGCACATGTTTTCAAAGAGGATATAAGGC
>JALOOY010000022.1 GCA_025454185.1 Thermodesulfobacteriota bacterium | reverse complement strand
CTGGACACCCAGTTCGGCCAGGCCGGCGGCGAAACGGTCGGACAGTTCCTTGAGGCGGCGATAGGAAAACTTCTCCCCCAGATAGACCACGGCCGTATGGGTGGGATATTTTTCCACCATGGCCTCGAACCGGGCGAAAACCGGTTCCACGCGATAATGATCGTTGGACACTTGCAGTGAATCCTTTTTAAGTTTTTTATCCGACGGATCGGTCCGATCCGACCGATCCGTCGGATTAATCAACTAGACCCCGAAATAAGCCGAGCGTACATCCGGGTTGTCCAGCAGATCCTGCCGATTTCCCTCCAGGACAGCCGTGCCGTTTTCCAGGATGTAGCCGTAGTCGATAATGGGAATGAGGGGCCGGGCGTACTGCTCGGACACGAGGATGGTTATCCCGCGCTGGTTGCGTATTTCCCGGATGGAGCGGACCAGCATGGCCTGGACCAGTGGACTCAGTCCCATGAGCGGCTCATCCAGCATGAGGATTCTGGGCTGGGCCATGAGGGCCCGGCCGATGGCCAGCATCTGCTGCTCGCCGCCGCTGAGGAAACCGCCTTCGCGGTTCTTTAAAGGCACCAGGGCCGGGAAGATCTGAAAGACATAATCCAGGGTCTCTTTTTTTTGGCGGGCCGTAGCCAGGTAGCCGCCGATCAGCAGGTTTTCCAGGACCGTGCTTTCCGGAAAGATGCGGCGCCGTTCCGGACAGAGCACCAGTCCCTGGCGGGCGCGGCGGCTGGGCTTGAAGCCCATGATGTCCTGCCCTTCCAACAGGACCTGTCCCAGGACCGTGATGCGTTCCCCGCCGGCCATTTCCTCCTTGCGTTTCATGTCGAGGATGATGCCGGACAAGGTGTACATGAGGGTGGATTTCCCGGCGCTGTTGGCCCCGAAGATGCCGATGATCCGCTTCGCTTCCACCTGCAGGCTCACGTTGTTCAGGGCCAGCATGTTCTCGTAAAACACCATCAATCCCCGGGCTTCAAACATAGTCGGAAAGGTCCTCCGACCCCAGATAGGCCTCTTTGACTTTTGGATCGGCCATGACCTCCTCCGGGGAACCTTCAATCAGTTTTTGACCAAAATTCATTACCAGGACCCGGTTGGCCACCCGGAAGAGTTCCTTCAGCCGGTGTTCGATCATGATCAGGGTGATCCCCTCCATCTGCAGCCGTTCGATGAGCGGCAGCATGCTGGCGATCTCGCTCATGCTCAACCCGGAGAAGACCTCGTCACAGAGGATCAGCTCCGGACGCAGGGCCAGGCAGCGGGCCAGCTCCAGTCTTTTCAGGTAACCCGTGGGCAGGGTCGAGGCCAGCTTGTACGGCACCTGGGAGTCCCGCTCGAAGCCGATTTCCTCCAGAATATCGATGCCCACCGTGTCGCGATCCCCCAGCTTTCCGCCGCCTCGCCAACCGCCCGTGCGCCGGGCCCGTGGAGAAAAGAGGGGGATGATCAGGTTTTTATAGGCCGGCAGGCTGTAGTAGGGGCGCATGATCTGAAAGGTCCGGGTTACGCCCAGGTCGGCGATCTTATGGGGCGGGAGATTGCTGATTTCCCGGCCCTGAAAGTTGACCTTTCCCGAGTCGATCCGGACGAACCCGGTGATGGAGTTGACCAGGGTGGTCTTACCGGACCCGTTCGGTCCGATGATGCCGAAGATGTCCCGGGAATGGACATTGAAACTGACGCCGGACAGGGCTTGAATGCCCCCGAAGGCCTTGCTGATGTTTTGCACTTCCAAAAGGGGTGGACCGCTCATACCTGGACCCATTTCTCAAACTGATGATATTTGCGCTGGGCGTAGACCATGATCCCCTCGCTGCGAAATACGATGAAGGCCATGAGGATCAGCGCATAGAAGACGATGCGCAGGGTGCCGAAGGCCCGCAGCAGTTCCGATATGGGCACCAGGATCAGGGCCCCGAGTACCGGCCCCACCAGGGTCCCGCCGCCGCCGATGACCGTGGCGGCAATGGGGATGATGGAAAAGTCCAAGGCCAGGGTGGAGATGCCGGCCCACATGTAGATATGGACCAGGTAGGCCCCGCCGAGGCAGGCCAGCGAGGCCGAGATGAAGACGGCCAGGGTCTTGTAGTGGGTGATATTGATGCCGGAGGCCTTGACGGCCTGATCGTTGTCCTTGACGGCCCGGAAGACCAGGCCCAGGTCGGTGTTGACCAGGCGCCGCAACCCGAACAGGGCCAACAGCAGCACCACGATGAGGGAGTATTGCTCCACCCAGCGGTTGGGGAAACTGGCCACTCCCATGATGCCTTCGGTGCCGCCGAAGATGTTCAGGGCCTCGATGACCCGCATGGCCAACAAGGGATACATGAGAGTGACGATGGAAAAATAGACCCCCCGCAAGGGCAGACAGGGCAGGATGGCCAGCGTGCAGAAGAGGCCCCCTCCGACGGTGGCCAGGGGGATGGAAAACAGGGGCGAGAGCCCCAATTTGGTATTCAACAGGGCGGCCAGATACCCGCCCACCCCGACAAAAAAGGCCCCGCCGAGCGACACCAGGCCCACATAATGGGTCAGAAAATCGAAACTCAGCGCCAGCAGGGCATAGATGCCCACAATGGAGATCACCCGCTGCCAGTAGGGATTGGTGACGACCAGCGGCAGGAGCAGGAGCCCGGCAATCAGCACCAGACGCGGGAGGATCAGGTAGCCGATCTCCTTGCCCCCGGAAATGGCGTAGATGCCGCTGGTCCGGACTTTAATCCCCCGGTCCAGCCGTTCTTTGCGGACGTCGGCGCCGGCCATTTAAACACGCTCCTCCAATTCTTTCTGCCGTCCGAATAGTCCGGAAGGTTTCAGGATTAGGGTCACGATGATGGCCAGAATAGCCACCACCATTTGGAAATGCGGTTCCAGGTAGACCACGGTCAGGATCTGGGCGAAACCGATGACGAAGGCGGCCAGCACGGCCCCCACCCAACTGCCCAGGCCGCCCACGATGCAGACGGCGATGGCCATGATCAGGACGTTATACCCGGCTTCGACGACGATGTTGCCCAGCGGCAGCAGGGCCACGGCGGCCAGTCCGGCCAGGACGGAACCCAAAAACATGGACAGGATGGCCATGCGGTCGGAATCGATGCCGAGCATCATGGCCGCCCGTTCATCCTGGGCCATGCCGCGCAGGGCCAGACCGATGCGGTTGTAGTGGGTGAAGAGCCAAAGCCCGCCCATGACCGCCGCCCCCAATAGAACCACCACGATTCGCTGGTAGTCTATTTCCACCCCGCCGAGGTTGAGGCTGCCCGGTATAAAGGCGGGCAGGGTGTAGGTCATGCCCTTGAATCCGCCCCAGCGCAGCCCTTCCAGGATCGCCAGGCCGATGGCATAGGAGGCGATGATCTCCGAGGTGGCCATGCCCCGGATGCGAATCAAAATAAAATAATAGATGGCCGCGCCGATCAGCCCGGTGACCAGCAGGGCGAGGATGACGGCCGCCAGGTAGGGCACCTTCAAGGTGTTCAGCAGACTCCAGACGATGAATCCGGTGATCACATACAGAGCGCCGTGGGCGAAATTCGGCAGCCCGCTGATGCCGTACACCAGGGTGAACCCCAAGGCCATCAGGGCCAGGGTGACGCTGTTGACGATGCCGTAGACCAGGATTTCCATAGTAAATCCGCTGCCGGATACTGGATGCTGGTAGTAAATCCGCTGCCGGATACTGGATGCTGGATACTGGATAAAGACCGCTTGCTAACGGCGGGGTTTCCCCGGTTTATCCAGCATCCAGTATCGTTTTTAGTATTTATCCAGTTTCCGTCTTATTTCTGCATCCAGGGAGGCAGCACAATATCGCCGCCCTCGATGGTATCCGGGAAGACCACCACCCGCTTCCCCTTCTGCCACTGAAAAATGCTCCCCACGGCCCCTTCCTTCGGGTTCACACTGGGAATGACCTGATGGGACTTGGGATCGAAACGGACCCGGCCGTACACGCCTACCAGGTCGGTTTTCTCCAGGGCCTTGACCACGGCCTCGGAATCCAGGGTGCCGGCCCGCTCGATGGCGTCCTTCAGGGTATAGACGGCCTGGTAGCTGCTGGAGGCCCCGTAGCCTTCCGGTTCCACCTTCCAGCGCTTGGTATAAGCGTCGTAAAATTTCATGGTCAACGGGGTGGCTTTGGAGGGCACGTTGCCGGCATTGACCACGTTGGCGATGGAGTATTCCCCCTTGCCTTCGCTGGCCTTGAAGAAGCCCGGCTGTTCCACGGCGGCGTTGATGGAGCCGAAAGGCAGGGCCGGGACCTTCAGGTCATACCACTGTTTCAGTAAGATGGAGGTTTCGGGCATGTCCATCCAGATCAGGATGACCTGGGCCCCCTCCTTCTTGGCTTTCAGCAGGCCCATGGAGAAGTCCGTGGTCCCGGTAGGGTAGATTTCCGGTTTGCCCAACACGGTCCAGCCCTTCTCGGCCATGTTCTTGGCGATCAGTTCCCCGCCGGCCCGGGCGTGGGCCACGTCCTGCACCATGATAAAAAGTTTGTTCAGTTTGAACTTCTTTCCTACTTCCACCAGGGAGGGGATGATCTCGCCCATGACCAGCCATTTGGATTCACCGCTGATCCGGAAGCAGTACTTGTACTTGTCATAATTTTCGGCCACCCGGGTGTGATAGAGCGGGGTTAGGGCGCCTGTGGTCAGGATGGAGACCTTTTTGTACTTGGAGAGATGGTCCATGGCCGCCAGGGCTGCTTCGGAGCGCACCGGTCCGCCGATGATGAAATCGGCCTTCTTTTCCAGGATGAGTTTTTCAACGGTCAGCAGGGCGTCGCTGACGGGCACGCCCGGTTCCAGGTCGCGGGTATCCATCACCTCCACCGCGAAGGGCCGCTTGACGGCCCCCACCTTTACCCCGCCCTGGGCGTTGATCTCCTCCACGGCCAGTTTGACGGCCCGTTCGGCCGTCCAGCCATAGAGAAAGGCCGTGGCCAGGGGGGCGCCGATCACGATGGGTTTTTCTGCGGCCAGCGCCTGCGCCCCGAAAGAGAACGGCAGGAGCATCCCTAGGACCAGTACCCCGGCGACAATCCACTTTGCTTTCATGCAATTCCTCCTTGTTTTGGGATCCCTATTCATTTTATAAAGATAAATTTCTTGTTCCGGAAATCGCAATACGGGCCTGGCTGAGGGCCGGGGGACCGCAGGTCTGTATGGACCCGCGCCGATTTTTAATGATCCATGGGAAATCCTTAGCGGTAATCTGCAAAAGCATTGCCAATGGTCTCTTTTGGCGAAAGAAGAATAAAGTCAAGCCGTTGTGGCAATCGGGTCCTTCCTGGAGTACATTTTCACCCGATAAGAATTTACACTTTCTGAAACTTTTTTTCAATAGGTTCAAAGTCCTTCATTTTTGTTTCGGCTAAAACGTGGCCCAAATTATAGAATCCTGTACTCACCCGGCCGGCCGCGGCGGCGGGCTCAGGGCGTATTCCCGCAGTTTGCTGCGCAAGGTGGGGCGGGAAATGCCCAGCAGCGCGCAGGCCTGACCCAGGTGCCAGCGGGTGCGCCGCAAGGTCTCCAGGATATGCTCCTTTTCGATATCCTTCAAGCTCTGGTCCCGGGCGCCCGCATCCCGGGCCGGGGGGTCCCCGGCCGGATTTTTTCCGAGCAGGGGCCGGACCATTTCCTCCAGGACGACTTCCCCCCGGGTGTTGATGGCCGCCTGGGTCAGGGTGTTTTCCAGTTCGCGCACGTTTCCCGGCCAGGAATAGGCGGTCATCCGTTTCAGGGCGCCTTCCTCTACCCGGCGGATCCCCGTGCCCAATTCGCGGTTGATCTTGCCCAGGATGTATTCGATCAGCAGGGGGATGTCGGTCTTGCGCTCCCGCAAGGGCGGGATCCGGATCACCGCCACGTTGAGCCGGTAATAGAGGTCTTCCCGGAAGGCCCCCCGTTTGACCATGGACCACAGGTCCCGGTTGGTGGCGGCAATCACCCGGGCCCGGGAGGTAAGTTTACGTTCGCCGCCCAGCCGCTCGAATTCCTTTTCCTGGAGGAAACGCAGCATCTTGGCCTGCAGTGGAAAGGGAATTTCCCCGATCTCGTCCAGAAAAATGGTCCCCTGCCCGGCCAATTCGAACTTGCCCCGCTTCGATCCGGAGGCCCCCGTGAAGGCCCCCTTCTCGTGGCCGAACAATTCGCTTTCCAGCAGGTTGCCCACGATGGTGGAGCAGTCGATGGCCTGGAAGGGATGTTCCCGGTAGCGGCTGTTGTAATGCACGGCCTTGGCGATCAATTCCTTCCCGGTGCCGGTCTCCCCCTCGATCAGCACCGTGACCCGGTTTTCGGAGAGCATGCCCACGGTCTTGAATATCTCCTTCATGGTCGTATGCTGTCCGATGACTTTCCCGGGCACATAGACCGTTTCCCGGTCCAGCCCCGGCTTCCGCGAAGCGGCCGGCCTCCGGACGGACTGGAGGGCCTTGGCCACGGCCTGTTCCAGTTCTTCTACGTCGATCGGCTTGGGGAGGTATTCGAAGGCGCCGCCTTTCATGGCCTCGATGGTCATGTCCATGTCGTGAAAGGCGGTAATGATGATGATATTTTTTCGGCCCAGGCGGGTCAGTTGGCGCAACACCTCCAGTCCGTTTCCATCCGGGAGGCGGATGTCGAGAATGATCACCTGGGGGTCGAAGCGCCGGCACTGGTTCAAACCTTCAACCGCCGACTGGGCGCAGGCCACGGCGTAGCCTTTTTCCTGGAGGTACATCTCCAGGGATTCCAGGAGGGAGAGTTCATCATCGATGATGAGGATCCGTTTGCCCTTCACGGTTTAATCCCCCCAGGGTAGGGTCAGCCGCACCCGGGTCCCCCGGGGTTGGCACAAGGCAATTTCCACGGCCCCGCCGTGGGCCTCGATCACCTTTTTGACGTTGAAAAGGCCCAGTCCCGTCCCGTTTTTCTTGTTGCTGAAGAAGGGATTGAAGACATAGGGCAGATCGTCCGGACTGAGCCCCGGGCCGTCGTCGTCGATGACGACCTGCAGCCGGCGTCGGGGCGCCCGCAGGGCTCTGGTGGACACGGCCAGGCCCCCGCCCGGAGGCAGGGCCTCCAGGGCGTTCAGGAAAATGTTGATCAGGGCCTGCTCCATTTTTTCCTCATCGATCAAGATTCGGGGCAGGCGGGCCCCGTAGGCTTTGCGTACGGTCAGGGTCTTTTCCTTCACCCGGGCCTCGATGATCTCCAGACAGGAATCCAGGACGGTGTTCAGGGAGGCCTTTTTGAGGTTCAGGCGGACCGGGCGGGCGAAATCGAGCATCTCATCCAGGATCCGTTCCAGGCGGGAAATTTCCTGGACGATGATCTCCAGACGCCGCTGGTCGTTGCCGCCGAAGGTCATGTTTTTCAAGATGATCTGGCTGTTCAACTTGACCGAAGACAGGGGATTCCTGATTTCGTGGGCCAGGGAGGCGGTCAGGCGGCCGATGTGGGCCAGCCGTTCGGATTCCCGAATCCGCCGCTCAGCCTCGATGCGTTCGGTAATGTCCCGGCAGATGCCGGCCACGGCGTTTCCATCCCGAAAAAGGATGCGTTTCACCTTGTTTTCGGTAGGCAGCGTCCGACCGTTCCGATGGCGGCGGAAATAGACGTACAGGTCGGCCGTTTCGCGACCGGACATGCGCTGCCGGTAGAGCTTCTCCACCTGGGGGCGGGATTCCTCGGCCACGAAATCGATATAGGGTTTTCCGACCACCTCTTCCAGCAGGTAGCCGTGCAGGTCGGCAAAGGCCCGGTTGGCAAAGACGATTCGACCCCGCTGATTGACGAAATAGCCGTCGTTGATTTCCTCCACCAGGACCCGGTACTTGCCCTCGGACTCGGACAGCTCCCGGGTTCTTTTTTCGACTTCCCTTTTCAGGTTCTCCGCATGCTCCCGGATCTCTTTTTCATGGAGCGACTGATAGAAATTGCTGAACCTCTTGATGGTGTACAGCAGGCAGGCGTCGATTTTTTTCAGGGCGCCGGTAATTTCCCCCGGATCGAGCTGCCGCACCAAAATCGGAGTCAGCACTTTTCGATAGAGGTCATAGGCGTTCTGGACTTCCGAAAGGGAAAACCCCCCCTCGAGCCGCAGCCGGGTAATCCATTCGATGTGGGCGTCTATCCGGGAAAAATCGTTTTTTAAGACGACGGCCAGGTTGGCGTCGTACACCGGGGAAACCGTCTGGAAAAGTTCCTCCGTCGGCCGCTGGCTGTAGCGGGGGCTGACTTCGGTCTGCAACCGCCGGACCCACTCGGCGATCAACGGGGTCCGGTTGCTCCGCAGTATCTGGGCCAGTTTCATGGACGCCGGTCCCCTACAGCACGGCCCAGGGTTTGGGCAAAAAGATTTTTTCATAGAGGCGCAGGGCGTAGCGGTCGGTCATGCCGGCGATGAAATCCGAGGCCCGCTGCGGGTCCAGGTTTCCTTCGGCAATTTCCGATCCGCTTTCCCGCCGGATTTCCTCCGGGGCCGCGAGCAGCACCTCATAGAGTTCCCGGATTACCTTGCGGGCCTTGGTGAAATCATGGTGCACCCGGCCCGCCTCGTAGACCCGTTCGTAGAGAAAGTGGCGCAGGCGCTCCATGGCCTCCAGGACCTCGGCCCCGATGGTCAGCCCGGCGGGCAGGCTTTCCCGGCTGTGGGAGACCAGGCTGGCCACCATGGTGTGGATGCGCTGGGAACTGCGATCCCCCAGAATGCGGGCGCAATAGTCGGGGATCTCCCCTTGGCGGATGATGCCGCCGCGCAGGGCGTCGTCCAGGTCGTGGCTGATGTAGGCGATGATGTCGGAAAGGCGCACCACCCGCCCTTCCAGGGTGGCGGCCATTTCCGCACTGTTCCCGGGCAGTATTTCACCTTTGCCCTTGGAGTGTTTCAGGATGCCGTCCCGGACCTCACCGGTCAGGTTGAGGCCCGCCCCGCCTTTTTCCAGATAGTCCACCACGCGCAGACTCTGCAGATTATGGTAAAATCCCCCGGGGACGATTTCGTGCAGCACCTCTTCCCCGGCGTGACCGAAGGGGGTGTGCCCCAGATCATGGCCCAGGGCGATGGCCTCGCTCAAGTCCTCGTTTAGTTGCAGACAGCGGGCCACGGTACGGGCGATCTGGGAGACTTCCAGCGTATGGGTCAGACGGGTCCGGTAATGGTCCCCGCTGGGGGACAGAAAGACCTGGGTCTTGTGCTTCAAGCGGCGAAAGGCCTTGGAGTGGAGGATGCGGTCCCGATCCCGTTGAAAAGCGGTCCGCAGGTCGCATTCCGCTTCCGCCCGGGCTCGTCCCTGGCTGGCCGCGCTCCTGGCGGCCCAGGGGGCTAAAAAGGATCGCTCCCGTTCTTCGATGGCTTCCCGGATAGGCATAGGTTTTTCTTATCAGCATTTGGGGGAAAATTAAAGCCTTTTACGTCCGGACCCCCCCTTTTTTATTTACAATAAAAGAGGCCTTGGTTTAGTATTTCGGCATGCAAATCATTTCCCATTATGTCTCCCGGGAATTTCTCAAGATGACCCTGATCTGCCTGGGGACCTTCGTCCTGATCTATCTGCTGGTGGAAATACTGGAAAAGCTCGACGACTTCGGCAACGCCGGCGTCGCACCGGAGCAGACCTTACGCTATTTCCTCTATATCATCCCCGGGATCATCAAACAGATGGTCCCGGTGTCCATCCTCATGGGCACCCAGTTGACCTTCGGCCTTTTTTCGAAGAACAACCAGTTGATCGCCTTTAAATCCAGCGGCATCAGTATGCTGCGGATTTCCGCCCCCATTCTGATGCTGGCCATGGTGGCCAGCCTGGCCGTGTTCATTCTGGGAGAGGGGCTCATTCCCTTGACCAACACCCGGGCTTTGGAGATCTGGAACATACAGGTCAAGAAGGTGGAACCCCGGGCGGTCCTGATCAACGAGCGGATCTGGTACAAGGGCGACCGGACCATTTACAGCTTCGACCAGTTTAATTTTAACACCCAGCGGTCCGGTCCGGCCACGCTCTACTTCTTTGACCCCCAGTTCAGGTTGGAAGCCCGCCTGGACGCTTTCCGAGCCAACTGGCAGGAGGACGGCTGGCATTTTACCAACGGCATCTACCAGACCTATCAGGGGGGCAACAATGCCTCCAGCAGCCCTTTCCAGGAAAAAACACTGGTCCTGCCCGAGACCCCCGAAGATTTCCGCTACAAGGAAAAAAGCGGGGAGGAAATGACCTTCAGCGAACTGACGGGCTATATCGACAAGGTCCAGCGGGAAGGATACGAAGCCACCCCCTACCGGGTCGAGCGGCAGATGCGGCTGGCCTTTCCCGTGGTATCCATCATCATGGCCCTGATCGGCATCTCCATGGCCCTGCGCAAGGAAAAGGGGATCGGCGTAGCGCAGGGGATCGTGACCAGTCTGGCCGTCACTTTCCTCTACTGGATCTTTTTCGGTTTTTCCCGCTCCATCGGCCTGACCGGCGTCTTTCCGGCCTTCTGGGCCGCCTGGTCCTCCAATATCCTTTTCCTGCTCATCGGCGCCTATCTCCTCCTGAATATCCGACAATGAAGACCTCCACCTTCCCGGCCCTGCTGAAAAAATCCTTGCCCTTCATGTGGATCCTGGCTGCGGCTTTGACCGTTCTGATCGGGGTGGTGGGCTATTCGACCTCGCGGCAAATCCAGGAGACCATCACCCGGCAGTTCAACCAGCAACAGGTCATTCTGGCCCGAAAGATATCCAGCCATATTCAAAATCAGACCAATTCCCTGCGGAACGATCTGCTGGGCCTCCGTAACATCTGGGTAGGGAACGGCGCCGCCGCCCGGAAACTGTTGGCGCAGTACCGCCAGATCCGGGCCGGGGACGTCCTGGCCATCCTGGTGTTGGGTCCCCGGGGAAACCCGTTATGGCGTATCCAGGAGCCGGGCTGGGAGCCGGATGAAATTCCACGACCCTCCCTGCCGGCGCTGGCAGCCTATCTACCGGCCCCGCCGGCGCCGGACCGGATCTGGATCGGCCGGACCCAGCCGCTGGCCGGCCGTTGGGTCCTGCCCCTGGCGGTCCCCTTGGGCCCCTCCGGGACCGGTCCCGAGCGTTCCCCGCAGGGGGCGGTCGTCATGGTCCTGGACGCTATCCGCATGGCTCGCAATGCCACCGCCGGCGTCGTCTCCGGCCAGACGGGTTATGCCTGGGTCATCAATCCCCAGGGCATACTTTTGGAACATTACGAGACGGAATTTGTGGGCCGGAGCATTTTCGAAGTCCGCAAGGCCCGCAACCCCAACCTGTCCTATAAGGCCATCGATGATCTGACCCGGGAAAGCCTGCTGCAGAAAATGGAGGGCACCTCCCGCTACGTCAGCGGCTGGCACCGGAACCGGGTGGCCCAGACGGAGAAATTGATCGCCTATACGCCGATCCTTTTTTACGAAACGCCTGCAGCGTCCGGACCAAGGAAGGACCTGGTGGCCGAGGAATTCTGGTCCGTGGCACTCGTAGCGCCCATCGAAGAGGTCTCCGGCCTGATCCGCAGCCTCAATATCCAGCAGTTTCTGCTCATCGGGATCTTTCAGTTGCTCATCATCGTCGGCACCGGTCTCTTCGTGTTCATTTCCAACCGCTGGTCCGGCTCTCTGGCCGCCGAGGTGCAGCGCAAGACCGAGGAGCTCCAAAAAAGCCAGGAAAAATTGATCCACGCCGAACGGCTGGCCGCCGTGGGCTCCATGGCCAGCCATGTCTCCCATGAAATAAAAAATCCGCTCATCGCCGTGGGCGGCCTGGCCCAGCAGTTGAAACGCTCCCCCAATCTGACGGAAAAAGAAAAGAATAAACTGGAGCTGATCATCGGGGAAATCGGACGCCTGGAAACCATGCTGATCGAGGTGCGGGACTTTACCCGTCCCAGCATACCCCAGAAAAAGAATTCGGCCCTGGCCCCCCTGATTCTGGAAATACTGGCGCTGTTCAGCCCGGTCATGCAGGACAAGCGCATCGGCTGCGAGACCCGACTGGACCCGCGCCTCCCGGATTTCCCTTTCGACTCCGGTCAGGTCAGGCAGGTGCTGCTGAACCTGGTCAAAAATGCGCTGGAAGCCATGCCCGGCGGCGGCCGTTTGACCATCCGCACCTTTCAGGAAAACGGGCAGGCCCTGGTGGAAATAACCGATACGGGCGAGGGCATCGAGCAGGAAAATTTGGCCCAACTATTCCGGCCTTTTTATACGACCAAGAAAAAAGGGACCGGTTTGGGCCTGGCCGTATCCTATAAAATCGTCCAGGACCACAACGGGGACATTACGGTAAATTCCGAGTCCGGCCGGGGAACAACGATCACGGTCCAGTTACCGCTGGCCGAACAATGAAAAACTGTTCCAAGCTAAACCCGAAATCCGAAACTCGAAACAAATCCAAATGACCGATTTCGGATTCATACAAGGTAAGGAGGTCTTTCTGTGGGTTTGAATATCTTTCAAAAAATCGTTGCGGACCACCGGGCCTCCGCCGGAGGCAGCGCCGCCGGGATCGTCCCCTTGCGGGTGGACCAGGTGCTGACCCAGGACGCTACCGGGACCATGGTCTACCTGCAGTTCGAGGCCATCGGACTCAAGCGGGTCCGGGTGCCGCTGGCCGTTTCCTATGTGGACCACAATACCCTGCAGGTGGATTCCCGCAATCCCGACGACCACCGCTACCTGCAGAGCGCCGCCGCCCGCTTCGGGGCCTGGTTTTCGCCGGCGGGCAACGGAATCTGCCATCAACTGCACCTGGAAAACTTCGCCCGTCCCGGGCAGGTCCTGCTGGGTTCGGACAGCCACACTCCCACCTGCGGCGGCATGGCCATGCTGGCCCTGGGCTGCGGCGGCCTGGATGTGGCCGCCGCCATGGCCGGATTTCCCTATGAACTGCCGGAACCCCGCGTCAGAAAGGTCCTGCTGAAAGGCCGTCTGCGCCGGCCCTGGGTCACGGCCATGGACGTGGGTCTGGAGCTGCTGCGGCGTCTGACCGTCCGCGGCGGTGTGGGCTGGGTCATGGAGTACGCCGGACCGGCCCTGCCCCGGCTTTCCCTGACCGAGCGGGCCACCCTCTGCAACCTGGGGGCCGAACTGGGGGCCACCTCTTCCCTCTTCCCCAGCGACGCCGTGACCCGGGAATTCCTGAAATCCCGGGGGCGGGAAAAAGAATGGCGGGAACTCTCTGCCGACCGGGACGCACCCTATGACGACGAAATCGAAGTAGACCTGAACCAATTGGAACCGCTGACGGCCCAGCCCTTCAGCCCGGACAATGTGGTTCCCTTGAAGGAACTCGCCGGGCTGCGGGTGGATCAGGTGTGCATCGGCAG
>JALOOY010000474.1 GCA_025454185.1 Thermodesulfobacteriota bacterium | reverse complement strand
ACGTACCGTATGCCGACTGAGAGCCACGCCTGGTCAGTTTATCTGCACATCACCCCTTTTCCCGAAGCGATCCTTTTCACACTGGCCAAAATCGTACTCTATATCGGCTGAAGCCTGGACAATCTTAAATGGTTTTGGTGTATAATCCGCTCTGCCGGCAGCCATGGGCACTGGAAAGAGGAGCAGGGTATGTCATTCAAGTTCGATTCCATGATGGTCATTCTCAACCGGATCGACAGCGGGGGCCAGGTGACGGTCGATTCCCTGAAGGAAGAGTTGGGGGTCAGCGAGCGGACCGTTCACCGCTATCTGGAAACGCTGCAATTGAGCGGCTACCCCCTTTATTATGACCGTCAACAGGAGCGTTACCGCTTTCCGGAAGGCTATTCCTTGAAAAGGCCGGGCTTTGATGCCGAAGAGTTTTTGGCCTTCGCCCTGGCCCGAAAGGTGCTGAAGGCCTTCGGACCGGAATTTGAGGAAAGGCTGGCCCGGATTGCCCATAAAATAGGGCTGCAACGGGCAGACCCCCAGCCGCGGATCCTGGTCCGGGAAGGGGAGCCCCCCCAGGGGGGCGACTATCTGGAGCAGCTCAACCGGGCCGCCCTGGATTTCCAACGGGTGGAGTTTTCTTACCGGGCCTTGTCCTCCCGATCCGAAACCCGCAGGAAGGCGGAACCGGACTATCTTTTTTACCAGGAAGGTCTTTGGTACCTGCGGGCCTATTGCTGCCTGCGAGAGGATTTTCGGACTTTCGCCCTGGATCGGATGAAAGCCTTGCAGGTCCTGAAAGAACATTTCGTGCCCCGCCAGCGGTCCGGCGATGAGGAACTGGCCCTGTCTTTCGGGGGGTTTCTGGATGGGGAACCGGCGGATGTTATGCTGATCTTCGATCCCGAAATCAGGGAGTATATCCAGCGACACCGCTGGCATCCCAGCCAGGAGGAAAGGGCCTTGCCGGACGGCCGGCTGGAGGTCCGTTTCCGGGTGAACGGACTGGAAGGGATCAGCCGCTGGATCTACCGCTGGCTGCCCTGGGTGGAGGTCATCGAACCGAAGGCCATGCGGGAAAAGACGATCAGGGATCTTAAAATAGCCTTGGGGAAATACGGAAGAGGATCGAGGAACAAGGAACAAGGATAAAGGAGTGCGCTATTCTTTGGCCTTTTACCTTTATCCTTGTTCCTCGCGCCGAAGGCGCGTTAAGCGAAGGGTGTCATCCAGCGGCAGACCACCACTTTTTTATCCGTATAAAAATCGACGGCGTCGTTGGCCCGGCCGCGGAGGTCCCCGAAAAAGGAAATCTTCCGGCCGCCCACCGGATAATAGGCAATGGGCGCCGGCGTGCCCACATTGATCCCGACTTGACCGGTATTGCAGTAACGGATGAAATCCCGGGCCTGGCCGCCGTTTTCAGTATAGATCACGGCTGTATGTCCGAAGGGGCTCCGGTTGATGATATCCACTGCCTCGGCCAGGTCCCGGATTCTTTTTATACAGCGAACGGGCCCGAAAACCTCTTCCCGAAAGATTTCCAGGTCCGGTTCGGCTTCGATCAGGGTGGGGGCCAGGAAATAACCGTGGGGGTACTTGGGGACCGAGGGGTTGCGGCCGTCCAGGAGGATTTTGGCCCCGGCTTTTTCAGCCCGCTCGATAAATCCCAGCAGATTTTCCAGGGACTTCCGGGAGACCACCGGCCCCAGAGTGGCTTCGGGGTCCAGGCCGTAGCCCAATTTGAATTGCCCGGCTTTTTCCAGAAAGCCGGCCAGGAAGCGGTCGTAGACCTGCTCATGGACCAGCAGATTGGAGCCGGCGAAACAGCGTTGGGAGGCGTTGCCGTAGCAGGAGTTCACCACGTTGTCCATGTTCTTTTCCAGCAGCGAGTCGGCATTGATGACCAGGTGGTTTTTGGCCCCGCCCTGGCACTGAGCCCTTTTGCCCCGTCCGGTCGCCGTCTGGTAGACGATTTCAGCCACCTTGGAAGATCCGACAAAGGTAGCGCCCACGACGTCCGGATGGGTGATCAGCCGGTGTCCCACTTCCGAACCGCCCTGAATGACCTGGAGCGACCCCGGAGGAAAGGGACATTCCTGGGCGATCTCGGCCATGCGGGTCATGGTCGTGGGACAAAGCTCGGAGGGTTTGACGATGACCGGGTTCCCGCAGGCCAGGGGCCAGCAGAAATAGAGGGCGATCATGGCCGGAAAATTGAAGGGGGGGATGATCACAAAGGGCCCCAACGGTTCGCGGACGGTATAGGATTCCACCCGGCGGCCCACGTCTTCGGAATAAGTGCCCTTCAGCAATTCCGGGATACCACAGGTATACTCCACGTACTCGAAGGCCCGGGTCATCTCGCCCTTGGCGTCGGAGCGGGTCTTCCCGTGCTCCCGGACCATGATTTCCACGATCTCGTCCTGGGCCTTGTCCAACTTTTCCCAGAAGCGGAACATGGCCTTGGCCCGAACCGGGGCCGGGGTGTGGCGCCATTTCTGAAAGGCCTCCAGCGCGGCGGCAACGACTTGATCCACTTCCGCCGCTGTCGATTGGGGCACCAGGGCGATGGTCTCAGCGAAGGCCGGATTTTTCACCTCTAGGAATTCGGCAGCCTGGGATTCCTGCCACTGTCCGCCGATCAGGTTTTTTAAGGTTGGTATGGCCATGAGAACTCCTTGAGAAATGTAAAAAGAAAATTTCAAAATGCAGAATTAAATCTGAAGTTGATTTTATACACAAAGTGATTCGTCATTGCGAGACCCGCCTGGGGCGGGTCGAAGCAATCCCCCCAGCTAAGCTCTTCGGGAACTCTAAGCTGAGACGGGGATTGCTTCGT
>JALOOY010000473.1 GCA_025454185.1 Thermodesulfobacteriota bacterium | reverse complement strand
GAGAAAAAGTCAAGAACCGATAGGCGGTCCCATTTTAACCAAACGCGCGCGTCGTGTTTCTAATTTCCAATTATTAGTGTTTGACAGGAAAGGAAAGCTATGTCATTTTTAAAAACTATGAATTTTTTAAAGAAAAATGGTCTCGTCGGGGTATGTACGATCCTGACGGGCGTTGTTTTGCTGGCTCTGTCCGCGACGGCCAGGGGCGAGACGCCTCGGAAAGTGGCCCTGGTTCCCTTGCAGGTCAACGCCCAGGACCAGCTCGACTATCTCCGCGACGGGTTGCAGGACATCATGGCCTCCCGCTTGGCCTGGGAGGGCAAGGTGGTCGTTCTGGATCAGGATCCGGTCCGCCAGGCCCTGGCCCGGTTTCCGGGGCCGGTCAATGAAACCCGGTCCCAGGAGATTGGCAAGAGCCTGGGTGCGGACGTGGTGGTCTACGGCAGCCTGACTATGATCGGCACCGGCGCCAGCCTGGACGTGCGGGTAAAAGACCTGGCCAAGAATCAGGCGGCTGAAAAGTTTTATACGGAGACGAAGAACCTCGATGAGGTCATTCCACGGGTCAACGACCTTCTGGAAGACATCAACGCCAAAGTCTTTGAACGACCCCGGACCGTGGCGGCGGCAGGCGCCCCGGCAGGGCGGGCCATCCCGGGGGTCGGGACGGCCGCTCCCCTAGCTGGTGAGAAACCGGGCCTTTCCCTGAAGGATTTCACCCTGCGCCCCCTCTCTCCTCAGATCATCGTCAATGCCGGCGGATTTGATCTGACCGGCATCTGGCGCAGCACCATCCTGCCTTATGCGCTGATCGACCTGGCCTTCGGCGACCTGGATGGGGACGGCTACCTGGAAACGGTCATCATCAGCCAGCGAGGCGTCCATGTTTACCGCTTCAAAGACGACAAGTTCAATTTGCTGACCGAAATCACCGGGCAACGCAACGACAACTACATTTCCGTCGATGTAGCGGACATTCACGGGACCGGTCGCCCGCAAATCTTTGTGACCAATTTCCGGAACGACGGGGTCCGTTCCCTGGTCCTGAGCTGGGAAGGGGATGGAATCAAAACTATCGTGAGGAATGTGCCCTATAGCTGGCGGGTCCATCAAATCCCCGGCCGGGGGCAGGTCCTGCTCGGGCAGCAAAGAAGGGGTGATGATCCCTTCGGCACGAAAATCAAGGTCCTTTCCTGGAAGAGCGGACGTTATGAACCCCTGGAAGAACTGGATCTCCCGGCTGAAATCAATATTTTTAATTTTAAGATCGTCGACTTGAACGGCGATGGGACCCCAGAAACCGTCTATTTGAACAATAACAATCGTTTGGTGGTGCTTTCCCCTCAGAATAAGGTGGTCTACCAGACCGGCGAACATTTCGGCGGCACCGTCACCTTCGTGGATGTGACGGAATTTAACGCCTTTACGTCTACGATCATGAGCGATCGGGCCGGCCGGCATTATCTCCCCTCGCGGATGGTGGTTATCCCGGGAGTCAAGTCGGGTACCCTGGATCTGGTACTTAACAAAAACAAGGATTCCCTCTGGAACATCCTGGATCGGTTCAATTCCTTTTCCAGCGGGGTGATTTATTCTCTGTCCTGGGACGGAGTGGCCTTTAAGGAAAATTGGCGCACCATGACCATTAACGACTACGTGGCCAATTACAGTGTAGAGGACTTCAAGAATATCAAGCAGAACCAGTTGGTGGTCGGAGTGGTCCAATCGCAGGGCCTGCCGCTGGTCGGCAATGCCCGCAGCGTCATCTATTGTTACGATTTGGGAGTAGTAAAGATCGAAAAAAAATAAAACCTGTGGCGGTGTAGCTCAGGTGGTCAGAGCATGCGGCTCATATCCGCAGTGTCCGGGGTTCAAATCCCTGCACCGCCACCATACCGAAAGAAACGCCGATCCGTCGCCTCCCCGGCCGGATGGGGCCAAGAAATAGCAAAAAGAAAGGTTTGGGAAGGAAAGGCATGGATTATTCTTTTTTTAAACTTTATTACTTCTACTTTTATTCCGGCGTCTGTCCGGATTAAGGGCCGCTGGACCCATCCTCCAGCAGCGCTTAACCCAGGGCAGACGCCGCCGGCGGCTGCCCTGGGCTGAAAAGCCCCGGGACCCCCGGGGTTTTTTTGTTGGGAGTCCTGCCATGCCTGAACAGACCGCATTTTTACCGGTCGGACAAATTGCCCGCAAATTCCAGCAGGCCGGCTTGAATCTAAAGGAAATGCTCTCCCTGATCGAGATGACCTGGGAGGACAATCCCCAGGATTCTCCCCTGGTTCCTTCCAGCCACCTTTTTGCCGATCTGGACCGCCTCATTCGCCGGACCGTGGAGGGCAGCCAGATCAGACGTTTTCAGGCGGCCGGGAAGGCCCGCCCTTTCCAGGTATTTGAGGCCTTTACCGCTAAGGGGGAGTCGTTGGGCTATCTCAATATGATGTATTTGCGTAAGCCGCTCCCCTGTTATTACCTGGTCTACGTGGAAGTGAACCATACCTTCCGCGGCCAGGGTCTGGGCAACCGTATCCTGGAAGCCTTTAAAGAGTATGTGGAAAGCAAGGGGGCCTTGGGCCTGCTGGATAACATCATTCCGGCCCAAGACCCGACCTTTGATCTCTACAGCAAACACGGCTGGCAGACCGTGGAGGACCTGATCGGGCCCACCGCCGGCCAGCCCGCGGGCCAGTACATGGTCTATCGGCCGGCCTCGCTGAAGACCAACGATCTGGCCTTCAAGCTGCCGAAACTGCTGTTCAATCTGCAAAAAAAAAGGCCGGTCCTGGAGATGCAGGACAACGAAGGCATGGTCAAGCGCACCATTGCGGAA
>JALOOY010000472.1 GCA_025454185.1 Thermodesulfobacteriota bacterium | reverse complement strand
TTTCCGGAAGACCGCTGCAAGCTGCATGTGCTGGTCTACCGGATCGATGAAGCCATCCACCGGGAAATCCAGACCCTGCGGGAAAACGTTTTTGATCTCGTCCCTTACCTGCGTTCCCGCAACGTCTTCCATGTGCTGGCCCACCCGCTCTACGCGGTCAACGAAAAGCTCACCGCCTCCCATTTCGAGCGCTGTCTGCTGCTGTTTAATTTTTTCGAGCTCAACGGTGCCCGGGACGGGGAACTCAATGTCCTTTTGCGGGAAATGCTTTCCAGGATGACCCCGGAGGTCCTGGAAAGACTGGCCGACCGCCACAACCTGGCGCCCTGGGGTGATCGGCCCTGGGAGAAGGGCCTCACCGGGGGCTCCGACGATCACAGCACCCTGTCCATCGGACGTCAATTTACGGAAATTCCGGGAGCCCGGTCCTTGGAGGATTTTTTCCAGGGCCTGTCACGCCGGGAAGCCGTTGTTGCCGGACAGGCCTCCTCCCCGGCCTCCCTGGCCCGCACGCTCTACAGCATTGCCTACCAATATTACTGCCAGCGGTTCAAACTGGATCGCTATGTCCACAAAGACCTGCTCCTGCGCCTGCTGCACCGTTTTCTGCACTCGCCGCAACCGGGCGAGTCCCGCCTGGTTTCCAAGGTCTACGACCTGCTCCAGGCTTCCCGACGCTCCGGCAAGAGCCGGCCGACCCTGGGCTCCCTCCCGGATCATTTGCGTTCCGAAATCTACCAACTGCTGGCCGGCGACCCGGCCTTGAAGCAATTTCTAAAAAACGGGCAGGACCAGGTCCGCCCTCTGGAAGAGCAATGGTTTTCTCTGGTAAACCGTATTTCCAACCGCATGCTGCTCCAGGTAGGCAACGCCATCCTGGATCATCTTTCCCAGGGAAACGTTTTCAGTCTCTTTCAGTCGATCGGTTCCGCCGGGTCCCTCTACTTTCTCATGGCCCCCTATTTCATCGCCTACGCCCATTTCGCCCAGGACCGCCGCTTGGCCGGCGAAATCAGCCGATCCCTCCCCCGGGATCCGGCCGCCCCCAACGCCCGTCGGCGGCTGCGGATCGCCCATTTTACGGATACCTTTTATCAAATCAACGGGGTGGCCCTGACCCTGCAGCAACAGGCGGCCCTGGCCCGGAAAAACGACAAGGGCCTGACCATCATCACCTGCGACTGGAACGACGGCGAGGCTCCTGAACCGGGCATCAAGAATTTTCAGCCCGTCGGGTCCTACGATCTGGACGAGTACCCGGAGTTTCGGCTCCATTTCCCGCCCTTTCTGGAAATGCTGGAATATTGCCACCGGGAGCGGTTTACGGCCCTTCACACGGCTACCCCCGGCCCGGTGGGCCTGGCGGCCCTGGCCATTGCCCGTATCCTCAAGCTGCCCTGTTACAGCACCTATCACACCTCCATACCACAATATACCCGCGAGCTGACCGAAGACCCCGATATGGAAGAGCTGGCCTGGAAATATATCTGCTGGTATTACGACCAGATGGATCGGGTCTATGTCCCTTCCCGGAGCACCCGTCAGGAACTGATCGATAAGGGGCTGACCGCCGAAAAGATCCTTTTGTTTGCCAGAGGCATCGACACGGAGCGGTTTCATCCCGACAAACGCAACGGCTTCTTTGAAAACCGTCTTTCCCTGCCGGCGGGCCTGAAGCTTCTCTATGTGGGCCGCGTCTCCCGGGAAAAGAATCTGCGGGTCCTGGGCGAGGCCTTCAAAGGGATCTCCCGCCACAGGAAAGACCTGACCCTCATCATCGTGGGCGACGGCCCCTACCTAAAGGAATTCCGGGCCTGGATGGCCGACACGCCCTGCGTCTTCACCGGTTATCTGGAGGGCGATGACCTGGCGGCCGCCTACGCCTCCGCGGATCTGTTTATCTTTCCCAGCACTACGGACACCTTCGGGAATGTCATTCTGGAGGCCCAGGCCTCGGGCCTGCCGGTGGTCGTCAGCGACGTGGGCGGCCCCCAGGAAAACATCCTCCCCGGGGTTACGGGGGTGGTCGTCAAGGCCGATGATACCCTGGCTTTGAGCGAGGCGGTGAAAGACCTGTTGGCCGATCCCTCCCGTTTGCGGGAAATGGGTCGGGCCGCCCGCCGGTTTCTGGAAAACCGCTCCTTCGAGAAGGCCTTTCAGGAGACCTGGGAAACCTATCGCCAGCCCCTCCGCCCCGTTCGGGATGCCCGGGTCCCGTTCCAGGATAGTCCTCCTCAGCGGCAGGCGGCAGCAGGCTGATACCTCCAGAAGAAGAAACCGGCCGGCGATGCCCTGCGGCTCATTCCTTTGGCCTTTGACCATCGCCAATCGGCACTCGGCAATCGACAAGCCTTTTTGTCCTTATAGGAGCCCAAATGTCCCGACTCTACATCCTGGATACCAACGTGCTGCTCCACGACCCCAAGGCCCTCTTTGCCTTTCAGGACAACGAAGTCATCCTGCCCCTGGCGGTGGTGGAAGACCTGCTCGAACGGGGCCTGATCGAAATGGAGGCGCTGACCTACATCCGCGGCCGCAGCATCCCCCGGCAGTTCATCCTCTGCGACGAAGCCCAGAATCTTTCCCCCCACATGATCAAGACCCTGATCACCCGCGTGGGCCGGGGAACCAAGATCGTCTTCACCGGCGACCCGGAACAGATCGACCATCCCTACCTGGATGCCAACAGCAACGGTCTGAGCTACCTGGTGGAGAAGCTCAAGCACGAAGAGATCACCGGCCACGTGACCCTGGTCAAGGGGGAGCGGTCTCAGGTGGCGGAACTGGGAGCGCGGCTGTTATAAGAAACCCGGCCGGAAAAAATGGTATTGGT
>JALOOY010000471.1 GCA_025454185.1 Thermodesulfobacteriota bacterium | reverse complement strand
CCAGCGCGTTGTTCCGCTCCGGGACGGATTGGGCGGTCTTTTTGGACCAGGGGGGCCGGGTCCGAAAGCGGATCGTGGAGGTGGGCCGCCGCACTCCCCGGGAAGTCGAGATCGTGCAGGGGTTAAAGGAAGGCGACCGGGTCATCTCCCATCCCACCAATCAGATCGAAGAAGGATTGAAAATAAAGAAGAAGTAAAAAGGGGGAAAAGAACCCTACCAGAGACAGGGCACCCCCTAGGCCGCAAAACAAGCATCGCTGCTGACCGGGATCAGGTCCTCCACCAGGGCTTGGGCAATAAGCAGGCGGTCAAAAGGGTCCCTTGGCCGTGGACTCCGGTTGTTTTTGTTAAGGCCTTAGTGATATTTAATCAGGAAGCTTTCTAACCGTCAGATACGGAGGTTCCGAGAGTTCCCATGTTCCCATTGCGCCTGTCTAAGATAACTGCTCCGCAATTGTCCGATACGCTGCCCCGTCCGCGGCTGTTCCACATCTTGAAAAACAACGCCGATAAAAAACTAATTCTGATTCTCGGCCAGGCGGCTCAGGGGAAATCCACCCTGGCCGCTTCATTCTTGGAACAAGCCGGCATCCCGGCCGCCTGGGTAAATTTGGGACCGGAGGAGTCCGATCCGGTCAATTTATTCCGCCTGTTGATTCAATCCCTGCAGCGGGCACTTCCGGAACGGGATGGGACGGCCCTGCTTGATTTTCCTTCCAGGACCATGGGCCCAAGAGATCCGGTGGGCTTTTACCGGGAGTGGATTCGGGGTTTGGCCGGGTTTGTCTCCACCCCGGTCTTATTGGCCCTGGATGGTCTGGACAGGCTGGATCCTAAATCCGCGGCCTTCACTTTTCTGCAGACCCTGATAGAGGAATCTCCCAAAGAATTGCAGTTGGTGATGTCCTCACGCCAGGCGCCTCCGGCGGTTTTTGACTACCAGGCGTTGAAGATGCGCCGGATGGCCCTGGTGTTAAGCAATGAAGACCTGGCCTTCACCCGGGACGAGATCCGAGATTTTTTCCGGGCCCGGAAGATCGCGCTTCGAAGCGGGCCGCTTGCTAAAGTCCAGCAGGCCACCGAGGGTTGGGTTGGCGGTTTGATCCTGATGGCCGAGATCCTGGGGAAGGAATTGGCCGTGGATCCGGATTTCTTTTTACGGGACGGATTCTTGACCCGTTTCCGGGTCGAGGCCTTCGAATTTCTGGGGCGGGAGATATTTGACGCCCAGCCGCCGGCGATTCAGGATCTATTAATCCGGGCCTCGCTGTTCCAGCAGGTGGACCCGCCCCTGCTGCGGAGTCTGGTCGGAGAAACGGACGCCGAGGGAGTCCTGCGCAGTTTTGCCCGCAGGAACCTTTTTGTGCAGGGGGTTTACGAGGAGGACAAAGGCTGGGTATTCCGCTTTCATCAGTTGTTTCGGGAATTCCTGCTCAATCGTTTTGCCGAGACCTTTTCCCCGTTGGAACGGGCGACCATTTACCGCAAGGGCGCCAGGGATGATTTTGAGGAACGGGGCGACCTGGAGATGGCGGGGTCCCTGTACCTCCAGGGAGGCGATTTCCCGGCAGCGGCCGGGATCATCCGCCGGATGGGTCTGCCTATGCTGGATCAGGGGCGGGCCGAAAACCTGGCCCAACTGCTCGAAGCCCTGCCCGAGGAACTGATCCCGGAAGATCCCTGGCTGCTCCTGTTTTTTTCTTTGGTTCGCCGCTGGGTGGATTTTCAGCAGAACGTCGAGCGGCTGCGAAAATGTCTGGCCCGGTTCGAGCAGGCCGGGGATACCAGAGGGATCGGTCTCAGTTTAGCCTATCTGATCGAAGCGTTTATGATGGTCGGACTGGGCTGGCAGTCTTTGGCAACATACCTGGAGCAGGCCGAAAACTGGATTGACTCCCCCCCGGCAAACTCCTTCCCTCTGGAAAAGGCTTTTTTAAGGCTGCAAATCGGCCTGGCCCATGCCTATCGAGGCAACACCCGGAAAGGCTACCTCTTCTTCCGCGACGCGGCGGTGCTGGCCCGGGCTTTCAAAAATACCGTCATCGAGGCCCGGGCACTGGCCCATTCCCTGGGAGCCCTGACTTTTTTAGGGGAGATTCAACTGGCGGAGGAAGTCTCCCGTTCTTTGAAGAAATTGATGCAATCCCTGCCGGAAGCGGAACCGCGCTCCTGGCATCTCATCGAAGCGCTATGGTTTCCCATACTACTGGGTGGGAATCGGGAAGAGGCCCGGGAGCGGATTGAACAGGCCCAAAAGACGATCCTGGAAAACGGGATCCTGTACCTGGTTCTCCCTTTGCAGTTTTACGAATTGGTTTTTCTGGCCATGTTCGGCGATCCCTCGGAAGTCCTGATCAAAGGCCGGGAATTGATTGGTTTCAGTAATTCCATGGGCTATAAGTTTTTCGAGGGCGCCGCCCTCAATGTCATGGGGACATCGTATTATCTGGCCGGGGAATATACAGCGGCCCGCGAACTTCTGGAACAGGCCGAAACCGTGTTGTCCTCCGATGCGGGTTACGCCAGCGGGCAACTTCAGGGAACCAGGCTCGTTCTCAGCCTCACCGAGCATCATCTGGGAATAACGCAAGGTGTAATTAAAAGGCTCGAAATAGTCTTGACCTATGCGAAGGAGATAGGGCATTGCTTGTATGAATCCCATGTGCACCTGGCACTGGCCCTGCTTAGATGGGACCGGGGAGAAACCGATGAAGCGGCGCGGCATCTCTACGAAGGCTTTCAGGTGATCGGAAAAAAGGAACTCCATAATTTTCCTTTTCTAAACCACCACGATACGGTCCGGGCTTGCCTCCTGGTTTTCGAGCTTGAGATCCGTGAGGCCTATGACTTGGTCCGAGAATTGCTCATTAGCCGCTACGCTGAGGCCGCGGAACCGAAATTATGGGACCTGGAGCAGCACCCTGCACCGCGCCTGCGCGCCTGGGGGCAGGACCTGCTGCGGGCCATCCACCAGGGACGGATTCCGTTCTTGGAGATCAGAACGTTCGGCGGTCTGGAACTCACCCGAGGCGGGAGCCTGATGAGGGAGGAGGCCTGGGACCGGCTGCAGCCCAAGCGGCTCCTGCTGGCCATCCTTTCCCACTCGGGCGGAAAGGCCTCCAAGGAGGTCCTGATGGAAGAGCTTTGGCCCGGCGAAATGAGCGAAAAATCGGAAAATAATTTCAAGGTTACTCTGATGCGGCTACGGAGAGCCCTGGAGCCGAACGTACATCCCATCTTCGGTTCCTCGTACATTCATCTGCAAAACAACCTGGTCTACCTGGACCCGGAGTTCACCCGAAATGATGCGGACGAATTCCTTAAAGCGGTTGACAGAGGGCGTTGGCTGCAGCAGACCCGGGACGCCAAAGGGGCCAAGGCGGCCTACGAAAAGGCGCTGGCCTTCTATAAGGGAGATTTCCTGCCCCTGGAAACCTCGCTGCCTGTTGCGGACCGGCGGCGGGATGAACTCAAGAGGGTCCTAATGGATACCCTGCTGCGCCTCTCCAAGCTGGCTGAGGAGCAGGGAACTTTGAAAAAGGCCGCTGAATACTTGCGGCGGGTTCTGGCGGCCGATCCTCTGCGGGAAGAGGCCTGCCAGGCCTTCATGCGCCTGTGCCTGACCCTGGGGGACTATAACGAAGCCCTGAGATCCTTTGGAATCCTGAGAAAAAATCTGCGCCAGGAATTGAAAAGCGGCCCGGCCCCCCAAACGCTGGCCCTTTACCAAAAACTTCGCGAGAAGGCTTCTCCATAGTCGGCCTGCAAGAAATCCCTCCTACAAATTTCCTCTACAACCGCAGAAAATAGCGAAGACCGGGGTGGCCCGATTCGCCAGGGAGTCATTTATCTGTTAATTCGTATGGTTGAGACGATCGTCGAAAGGACTTGCGCTCCATTCCGTTTACTCTCCGGTAACCCCGATCGTGATAAGTAGATAACCGATGAAAAATTCTTATCAGGAAAGGAGAGCGGACGATGAATTCATGCAAAGGAGTACTGGCGGCTCTGGCCATCCTGGTCCTATTTTCAGGTATGGCCGCGGCCGAGAGGGGGGAGGTAATCATCAATCTAACCACCGATGACCCTACCGAGGCGGCGCAGGCCTTGGGCGCGGCCAGAGAGGCCCTCCAGGCCGGAGACAAAGTAATTCTGTTTCTTAGCCGGGACGGAGCCCGACTGGCTACTGTTTGGAATCCTTCCAAAAATAAAATATTGGCCGGGAAGACGGCCCTCCAGTTCATTAGCGGACTGATCCGGGACGGCGCGGAGGTGATGATCTGTCCCCAATCGATGCGCAACTGCCGAATGGACCAGTATGAAGTGATGTACGGGGTGGAACGGATGAA
>JALOOY010000470.1 GCA_025454185.1 Thermodesulfobacteriota bacterium | reverse complement strand
GAAGCGCATTACCCGGGCCGGGGTCATCGTGGCCAACGGTCTTGGTCTGGAAGGATTTTTGGAAAAAGCCTTGAAGCAATCCGGGGCCAGGCCGCGTTTGATTACGGCCACCGCAGGCATCAAGCCGCTGCCGGGCGCCGGCCCGGCTGCGGGAGCAGGGCTGGGCAAGACTTCCCCACACGATCACCGGCACGGGCCGGAATCTTCCTGGAACGAGCATGCCTGGGTGTCGCCGCAACAGGCTGCCGTCATGGTCCGGACCATCGCCGAGGGCCTGGCCGGGATCGATCCGGACCGGGCCGCCGTCTTTCGGGCCAACGGGGATCGCTACGCGCAGCGTCTCGAAGAGCTGCACGGGGCCATGCAGGCCTGCGTGGCCCGAGCCCCCCGCCGGACCGTTGTAACCGTTCACGACAGTCTGGACTACTGGGCCAGGGACCTGGGGCTCCGGGTGGCGGGGGTCATTCAGCCCCGGCCCGGCGTCGAACCGTCGCCGCGGGAGATGGCCCGTCTGGTCCGGCTGATCCGGGATAAAAAAGTGGCGGCCATCTTTTCCGAGCCCCAGTATTCCGACCAGGTGGCCCGCACGCTGGGTGCCGAAACAGGGGTCAAGGTCTTTTCCTTCGATACGGCGGCCACCGGAAAACCCGGGCCGGCCTTTTATGAGCAGGCCATGCACAAAAATCTGGAGACCCTGTGCCGGGCCTTGCGTTGAGCGGACTTTAGTACGAAAATAAAGAAGAACGTCCAACATTCAACATCCAACGTCCAACATCGAATGTGGATGAATTTTCATGCTTCGTGGGTGCTCGCCCCGAGCATGGGCGTTTAACATGGAAACTTCAGTGGACAATAAACCCGGGCCGGCCATCGCCCTACAGGCGGTTAGCGTGAATTTGCGGAAAAGAGAAGTGCTGCAGGACATCACCTGCGACATTCCCGCCGGGCGGATTACGGCCGTCATCGGACCCAACGGGGCCGGCAAGACCACGCTGCTTTTGGCCGTGCTGGGGCTGATCCCGCACAGCGGGCGCATCAGCTTCCCGGCCTGCGGGGAGCACCCGCCCCGCATCGGCTACGTTCCCCAACGCTTGGAACTGGACCGGGGCCTGCCTTGTACCGTTCAGGATTTATTCGCCCTGTCCTTAAAGTCCGGGCCCCACTGGCTGCGATTGAAAGAGCCGACCCGCCGCCGGATCAGGGAGAATCTGGAAAGGGTGGGGGCCGGGAAACTGGAAAAGCGTTTTTTGGGTAAATTGTCCGGCGGTGAACTGCAGCGGGTAATGCTGGCCCTGGCCCTGGAGGGGACCCCGGACATCCTGCTGTTGGACGAGCCCACGGCCGGCGTGGACGCCCCCGGCGAACAGATGTTCTGCGATATCCTGGCGGACCTGCAAAAGGAACGCAACTTGACCGTGGTCCTCATCTCCCATGATTTGTCCGTGGTGTCCAACCATGCCGAACAGGTCATCTGCCTGAACAAGACCGTGCGCTGTTCGGGGGGGCTCAGCGTCCTGTCGGAAGAAAACCTGCTCAAGACCTATGGCCTGCATATCCAGATTTATCCGCATACGCACGGGCCGCACTGCCGGCCGCCGTTGGAAATTTCGAGGGATGAACTATTAGAAAGAGACGGAAAAGAGTGATGAAGCCGAAAATCCCCCAAAATTCCCCTTGGGCAAAGGGGGACTCAGCCCCTCCCCTGGGAAAAGGGGTGGTGGGGGGGGATTTACAGGGATTCGGGCGGCGGCAAGGGACGGAGATCTAACCGTGGAATCTTTCTTCGCGTCTTTATACCACGCGCTCTCCTCCTCCTTTCCCTTCGAATGGGCCGAATTCGCCTTTATGTGGCGGGGGCTGCTGGCCATGGCCATCATCGCCCCCTTGTGCGCCCTCATGGGGGTCCACGTGGTCAACTTTCGCCTGGCTTTTTTTTCCGACGCCATCAGCCACTCCACCTTTGCCGGTGTGGCCCTGGGGCTCCTGTTCGGTCTGGCGCCTTTTTATGGGGTCATCGGTCTGGGGGTGGCGGCCGGTATCGGCATCACCCTGCTCAAATCGCGGTCCGATCTATCCTCGGACACCATCATCAGTGTGATCCTTTCGGCCCTGGTGGCCCTGGGCATAGTACTGCTCCACGTGCAAAAGGAAACCCGGGGCTTCGAGGCCTATCTCTACGGGGCGGTGCTGGCCCTGAGCGATGCCGAGCTGCTGGCGCTTTATGCCGTGGGGACAGTGGTCTTTATCATGATCGCCCGCTGGTTCAACCGGCTGATCCTGATCAGCCTGAACGCGGACCTGGCCGCCTCGCGGGGCATCCCGGCCCGGCGGATGGAATACCTCTTCGCCGTCATCCTGGCCCTGGTGGTGACCTTCAGCCTCCGGGCCGTGGGCCTCTTCATGGTCACCGCCCTGCTGGTCATCCCGGCCGCCACGGCCCGCAACCTGGCCGGGGGGGTGCGGGGCCTCTTCTGGATCGCCGTGGGCAGCGCTTGGGCGGCCGGCCTTTCGGGCCTCCTGCTGGCTTTCTACCTGGACACCCCGGCCGGGGCCACGATCATTCTGATCAGCTCGCTGCTGTTTCTGGCATCCTGGATCCGGGTGCGGCTGGCGGGGTGATGGCTCGTTTAGAGCAGAAGGAACTTGACAAACCAGTTTTGCACATGTTATGTAGGAGTATATCAAAAAAACAGTAATCTTCCGACGGCACCAACCTTTAAGTGGGAAATGACGTGGGAATAAGTCGGGTACCTACTTGAAACCTCCTCAGAGGTAGATCCTCTTGGGGGGTTTTTTTATTTTCAACAAAACGGCTTGGGCTTTCGGCATCGGAGAGCACCTTCAGGCCG
>JALOOY010000021.1 GCA_025454185.1 Thermodesulfobacteriota bacterium | reverse complement strand
GACCCCGGCCGAAGGAAAATTCGTTATTCCCCCGGAAGGGTCTCCCGGGCCGAAGGCCTCCATGCCTCCAGGAACGGAAATGACAACCGGCCACCCTCTGGAAAGGCAACGGTCGGAACCGGCAGCCAAAATCAACGGTCCTCCGTCCAGCGCCGCCTTCACGGACCGGGCTGAAGAAACGCAGCCGCTGTTTCGACAGGTCAGCCGGGGGCTGGTCTGGTCCCTGCACCGGGGCGAGGAAAAGATCCAGATCACCCTGGATCCACCCCACCTGGGGACGATTTTCCTGGAACTGCACCGCAACCGTCAGACCGTCGAGGCCCAGGTCTGGACGGATAACCCGGCTACCAAGGGGCTGCTGGACACGCAGCAGGGGCAGCTCCACAAGGCCCTGGAACAGGAAGGCTTCCGGCTGGACCGCTTCGAGGTGGCGCTACAGCCCGATCTGAAATCGTTTTCGGAGGAGCGCTTCGCCCAGGGACGACACCCGGCCTGGGAGGGACCCAAGGACCAGGGCCCCAGCGGCGGGCCGGAAACGGCCTGGTCCGGGGAACCCGAAAGACCAATCAGTCTATTTCAAAACGGCAACCGCTATATCGACACCTGGATATAGCCTGCCGCAAAGGAGCAGAAAATGGCCCTCTCCGCATTGAATAGCAGCGCAGCCAACGCTGCCGCCGTCACCCAGCCTACCGGAGCCATCGGCAAGACTTCGTTGGATCAGGTGGATTTTTTGAAGCTGTTTGTGGCCCAGCTCAAATTTCAGGACCCCATGGAGCCCATGGACAACTACCAAATGGCCTCCCAGATGGCCCAGTTCAGTCTGGTGGAAGGCATGAATAAAATGACCGACTCTCTGAAGAACATGGAGACCAGCCAGGTGGCCGCCAACAATCTACAGGCCGGGGCCCTGGTGGGCAAGCAGGTGGAAGTCAACGGGAATGGACTGACCGTCAGCGCGGGAAAGGTATCCGAGGGTTTTTATCAACTGGAAAAACCGGGCCGGGTAGCCATCAATATCTTCGATGCCCGCGGCGGCCTGGTCCGGACCCTGGAACTGGGCCGCCAGGATACCACCAAACAAAAGCTGGCCTGGGACGGGAAAAATCTCGGCGGCACCGCCCTGCCGGACGGGCAGTACAGTTTCCGGGTTACGGCCCTGGATGAGAAAGACCAATCCATCCCGGTAACGACCACCATGACGGGTAAGGTAGACGGGGTGTCCTTCGATTCCGCGGGTCCCCTGCTGAAAATCGGAACCAAACAAGTGCGTTTGTCGGAAATCATCGCCATTCTGGCGTAACTCAACTTAAGGAGGTTTGTCATGTCGGTTTCATCAGCGTTTTATACCGGGCTCAGCGGCCTGGACACCAGCGGCACGGCCATGGGGGTCCTGGGGGACAACGTGGCCAACATCAATACGACGGGATATAAGAGCAGCTCCATCTTTTTTGCCGACGTCCTCGGCCTGAGCCTGACCGGGGTCATGGGCGGCAACCGGGTCGGGGCCGGGGCCAAGACCCAGGCCGTGGACGTCAATTACACCCAGGGGACCTTCAAGACCACCGGCTCCGGGTCGGACGTGGCCATCAACGGCAACGGCCTGTTCGTGGTGCGGGACTCCAAGACCGGCGCCGAGTATTATACCCGGGACGGCCATCTGACCATTGACAACGAAGGCTATTATATCAACGCCCAGGGTTACCGCCTCCAGGGCTATAAATACGGGATAGACACCACCACGGGGAACATGGCCCTCGAGGAAACACTGGTAGACATCCAGGTAACGGCCAACGGGATCAACCCGCCCCTGGCCACCACCGACGTGACCATGACCCTGAACCTGAACGCCTCGGACGAGGACAAGGTCTGGGCCATGCCTCCCGGCCCGGCCAACTTCAATTACTCCGCTCCGGTAACCATCTACGATTCCCTGGGAGCGGCCCATGTGGTCCAGGTCTATTTCACCAAAACGGCGCCTTCGACCTGGTCGTGGAATGCCCTGATCGACGGTGCCGAGGTTACCGGTGGAACGGCCGGCACCCCCGTGCTCTACGGGTCCGGGGCCGGCGCCCTGTCCTTCGATCCCAACACGGGGGCCTTGGATCCCGCGTTTGTCCCCGTCCCCTTTTATGTAGCCGGCGGGTTGCCCAGCGGCACCTTTGCCAACGGCGCTTCCCCCACGGCGACCAATATCGACTTTACCGGCAGCGTTTCCTATGATTCCCCTTCTACGACCCAGGACATCACTCAAAACGGTTACCCTTCGGGCAGCGCCGTTTCCGTGGGCATCGACGAGCTGGGGAATGTGGTGGCCTCCTACTCCAACGGCACCATCAAGCCGCTGTATCGCATGACCCTGGCCGATTTCAAGAGCCTGAGCGGCCTGGAGCGGAAAGGGTTAACCCTGTACCAGGCCACCATAGCTTCCGGCGACCCCCTGTACAACAAGCCTGGTGAAGGCGGGGCCGGGAAGGTAAACGCCACCATGCTCGAGGAGGCCAACGTGGATCTGGCCACCGAACTCATCAAGATGATCATCGTCCAGCGGGCCTACCAGGCCAATGCCAAGGTCATTTCCATGGCCGATGAAATGATGCAGGCCGTGCAGAATATCCGGTAAGCGTTAGTTCGAAAATAGACGAGCATCGAACATCGAACGTCCAACATCGAACATTGAATCAATACGAAAATACCTTTTGGTTTTCAGCGAAGAAGCTTTTCGCTCTGGTGTAGGGGCGGGGACTTCGGCGAGCTCAGTCGAGCCGTTAATCCCCGCCCGCCTCTGAATGACCATTTTCATCCTTCGCGGCCGCCCGCCCCGGCATGGCGGTTAAATGAGGGGGTTCCCCCGCCTGGAGGGGTTGGGGAACCCCCTTGGCTTTTTGCCGCCCCCGGCTTCTCCTGCCCGTCGGCCCGTATTCCGCCTTTTTACTCTCTTGCCCGGCTTGTTTCCGGGACCGTCAATTCCTTGACTCTTCGGTTGCCAATTGACAAGCCCGCAGAGCGGCTCCGCCCGTTCTGAAATAAAAAATTCAATAAATTCAATATTTTTATAAATAAAACCCCCGGCCGGGACTGGCACAGGCTTTGCTATCTATGATCGCGAATCAAAAAACAGGTCGGAGAAAATGGATAAACAGATTGCAGAAATTCCGCTGGAGGCCATAGAGGAAGAGGGGACCGTTCCGGCCAAGTCTTCCTTGAAGAAATGGCTGATCCTGGGCGGCGGCCTGTTGTTGCTCCTGGTCTCCGGTCTGAGCGCGGCGGCCTTTTTTTTCCCGGAAGTCCTTCCCGGGCCTTTACAATTTTTCGGGCCGGCCCAGGATGCCCACGGCGCCAAGAAAAATAAGCCGCCCCAAGAGAAGCACGGCTTCATCTACAATATGGATCCCTTCATCGTCAACCTGGCCGACGCCGAGCAGTCCCGCTACCTGAAAATCCGGATCAACCTGGAGGGGAACGGTCCGGAGCAGCAGGAAGAATACACCCAAAGGCTCCCCCAGATCAAGGATACGGTCCTGTCCATTCTGGCCAAGAAAACGCATCAGGAACTCCTGGAAGCCGCCGGGAAAGAAAAATTGAAGGAAGAGATCCTGAAAAACCTCAATCCCAAAATGGCCGGCTTTCAATTCAAGGCCGTTTACTACACGGAATTCGTGATCCAATGACCAAGATCCTTTCCCAAGAAGAGATCGACGCCCTGCTCCGGGGCATGGACGACGGGGAGGTAGCCACCCAGGCCGAGGAAAAGGTGGAAGCCGGCATCGTGGCCTATGATTTGACCAATCAAGACCGGATCATCCGGGGACGCATGCCGGCCATGGAAATCATCAACGATCATTTCTGCCGCATGGTCCGCAACAGCCTGACCACGTCCCTCCGTAAAATGGTGGACATGAACCCCCGGGGAGTGCAGATGCTGAAATTCGGGGAGTTCATCCGCACCCTGCCGGTGCCCAGCAGCCTGCATATTTTTAAAATGGACCCGTTGCGCGGTCACGGCCTGCTGGCCCTGGACCCCAAAATGGTTTTCACGCTCATCGATGTTTTTCTGGGCGGGACGGGGAAAGGGACCTACCGGATCGAAGGGCGGGAATTCACGGCCATCGAGTCCCGTCTGATCCACCGCATGGTCGCCACCTTTTTGCAGGAGATGGAAAAGGCCTGGCAACCGGTCCATCCGGTGGGCATCCAGCACGTGCGCAGCGAGATCAATCCCCAGTTTGTCAGCATCGTGTCTCCCACCGACCTGATGATCATGAATACCTTCGGCCTGGAGATGGAGCACTGCAACGGCATGATCACGGTCTGCTACCCCTACGCCCTGGTGGAGCCCATCAAGAATAAATTGTATTCCGGGTACCAAAGCGACCAGATGGAGCTGGACAAGACCTGGATCAAACGTTTCGAAAAGGCCATCCGGCAGGCGGAGATCGAGATGGTGGTCGAACTGGGCCAGGCCCGGGTCAAGATCAGGGAACTGCTGAACCTGAAGGTGGGGGATACGCTGCTGTTGGAAAAGGACGCCCATGAAGCCCTGGTGGCCAAGGTCCAGGGGGTGCCCAAGTACCGGGGGCGGTCGGGACTCTACGGCAGCAGCAAGGCCTTTCAGGTTGAAGAACGCATCGAACCAAGCAACTAAACGGGAAAGAAGGGACCCATGGAAGAGCAGCAGGAAGCGATTCTCTCGGAAGAGGATATGCAGGAAGTCATGAATCTGGAATTGAATCCCTTGGGGGAACCCCGGAGCGACCCGGCCGGCAACGAGGTGGGCAACCTGGATTTCATCCTCGATATTCCCATGGAGGTGGCTGTGGAACTGGGCCGGGCCAAAATGTTGATCAGCGAGCTGTTGCAGTTGGGACAGGGATCGGTCATCGAACTGGCCAAGCTGGCCGGGGAACCCCTGGAAGTCCTGGTCAACCACAAATTGATCGCCCGGGGGGAAGTCGTGGTGGTGAATGAAAAATTCGGCGTCCGCCTCACCGACATCATCAGCCCCAGCGAACGGGTCCGGCGGTTAGGTTAGGGAAAAGCGGTCATGGTCTGGGCGGCCTTCAAAATGCTCCTGGCGCTGGGAATCGTGCTGGGACTCCTCTTTTTCCTGCTGCGCTTCCTCAAGCAGACGTCCTGGGGCCGGAAGCAGGGACCGGCCGAGGGGGCTATCCGGGTCCTGACCAGCCAGTGGATTGCCCCGCGGAAATACATTTCCCTGGTCGAAATCGGCGGGGAGGTGCTGGCCCTGGGGGTTTCCGAATCCCAGATCAATGTCCTGACCAAAATCGAACATCCGGAAATCCTGGAAAAAATCGGGACCCCGGGTCGTCCCGATCCCGGCGGCCCCCGGCCGGCATTCCTGAACAGCCTGCCCCTGAAAAAGGAGGCCTTGATCCGGCGCCTGAAGAGTGTCACCCATGGGAAATAGCGGTCGGCGCTCCCTGGTCATCGGATTGCTGGCCTGCTCCCTGGTCCTGGTGATCGCCGTTCCCGGCTGGGGGCAGTTGCCGGTGCCTACCTTGAAGGTCGGTCTGGGGGAGGCCAAGAACCCGGGAGAGGTCTCGGCCCTGCTGCAGATCCTGATGCTGCTGACGGTGCTGTCCCTGGCCCCGGCCATTCTGATCATGATGACCTCGTTTACCCGACTGGCCGTGGTCTTTTCCTTCCTGCGGCACGCCATCGGGACCCAGCAGATGCCGCCCAATCAGATTATCATCGGCCTGTCCCTGTTCTTGACCTTTTTTATCATGACGCCGGTCTGGCAGACGGTAAAAGAAAGCGCCTGGGACCCGTACATGAGTAAAAAGATATCCCAGGAGCAGGCCCTGGAGGCGGCGGCCAAACCGGTGCGGGCCTTTATGTTCAAGCAAACCAGGGAAAAAGACCTGGCCCTGTTCATCAACCTGGCCAAGATCGCCAAGCCCAAAAATACGGAGGAAATCCCGACCCTGGTCCTGATACCGGCCTTCATGATCAGTGAATTGAAGACCGCCTTCCAGATCGGCTTCGTCCTCTTTCTGCCTTTTCTGGTGATCGACATGGTCGTATCCAGCATCCTTTTGTCCATGGGCATGATGATGCTGCCCCCGGTGATGATCGCCCTGCCCTTCAAGGTCCTGCTCTTCGTCCTGGTGGACGGCTGGCACCTGATCGTGGGGTCGCTGGTCAAGAGTTTCCTGTAGGGGGGAAGGAGAGACGATGACGCCCGATCTGGTAATCACGCTGGCCAAAGAAACGGTGGAGCTGACCCTGCTGATCTGTCTGCCCATGCTGGCGGTGGGCCTGGTGGTGGGGGTGGCCATCGGTCTCCTCCAGGCCCTGACCCAGATCCAGGAGATGACCCTGGTCATGGTGCCCAAAATTGTAGCCATTTTGTTGACCCTGTTGCTGACCCTGCCCTGGATCATGAATAAAATGACGGCCTATACGAGTCAATTGATCCTGAATATTCCTGTGTACGCCAAGTGAGGCCCCGGTGACTCCGACCCTGTTAAACTGGACCCTGCAGCAATTTCAATCCTTTGCCATCGTCCTGATTCGGGTGGCCTCCATCCTCTTCTTGATGCCCCTGCTGGGTACCCGCTACGTGCCGGTCCTGGTCAAGGTGGGCCTGGCCCTGGTGATCAGCCTGATCCTCCTGCCCCTGGTGGCTGTGGAGGTACAGGGGCGGCTATTTGAGCCGGCCGGATTTGTATTCTATCTCATCGCCGAGCTGATGATCGGACTGTGTCTGGGATTGGCGGTCAAGCTGATATTTGCCGGGATCCAATTGGCGGGTGAATTCCTGGGCTACCAGATGGGCCTGGCCATGGCCAGCCTCATCGATCCCCAATCAGGCCTGAATACGACCGTCGTGGCAGAATTCAATTACCTGGCGGGCCTTCTATTGTTTTTGGCCCTGGACGGGCATCACTGGTTTTTCAAGGCCCTGGTGGAGAGTTTCCGGGAAATCGTCCCCGGGGGCTGGCAAATGAAAACCGGTCTGTACCATTACTTATTGCAGCTTTCGGGAAAAATGTTCGTGGTGGCGGTCAAATTGGCCGCCCCGGTGACCGCCATCATTCTTTTTACGCAGATCGCTCTGGGGCTGACCGCTAAAATGGTCCCCCAGATCAATCTGCTGATGGCCAGCTTTCCCCTGACCATCGGTCTGGGGCTGCTCTTCTGGCTGTTGTCGCTGGATCTGTTCGCCCCCTATCTCCAGTCTTTGTTTGACCAGACCGGACGGGAAATGGTGTACACCGTGCTGCCCCTGATCGGAAGGTAAAAATGGCCGAGGAACCCGCGGGAGAAAAAACCGAAAAGGCGACCCCCCGGCGGCGGGAGGAAGCCCGCAAAAAAGGGGAAGTGGCCCGCAGTCGGGAGATCCCCGCGGTCCTGGTCCTCCTGACCGGGCTGTTGGCGTTGTATCTGGGAGGGCAGCACCTCTGGCGGCAGTTGACGGTCCGCTCGGCCCATTGGTTCCACCAGGCCGGGGCCGTTTCCCTGAACCCGGCCACGGTCCTGGACCTGCACCGGGAACTGCTTGTCTTTCTGTTGACCACGCTGGCCCCCATCCTATTGGCCGTGACCGCCATGGCCGTGCTGGCCAATTATGCCCAGGTGGGCGCCCTGTTCGCCCCGCAACTCCTTAAACCCGACCTGAATAAAATCAACCTGTTTAAAGGACTGCAGCGGCTTTTTTCGCTGCAGTCCTGGGCGGAGTTGCTCAAGTCGGTGTGCAAGCTGCTGATTATCGGCTGGGTGGCGGCCGCGACGATTCAAAAGGAACTGCCCGAAATAGTCCCCCTGCTGGACAAGGCCCTGCCGGATATCCTGGCCTACATGCTCCGGGTGGCCCTGGCCATTTTTTTCAAAGCGCTGCTGGCCATGTTGGCGCTGGCCGCGCTGGATTATTTCTTTCAACGCTACCGCTATGAAAAAAGGCTGCGCATGAGCCCCCAGGAAATGAAGGAGGAGTACAAGCAGACCGAAGGCGATCCCCTGATCAAGTCGCGGATCCGCAGCATCCAGCGGGAAATGGCCCGCCGCAGAATGATGGCCGAAGTCCCCCGGGCGGACGTGGTCATCACCAACCCGACCCACCTGGCCGTGGCCCTGCGCTACCGCAATCAGGAAATGGCCGCCCCCCAGGTGGTGGCCAAGGGCGCCGGCCTGGTTGCCGAAAAAATCAAGGAAACGGCCCGCCGGCACGGCGTTCCCCTGGTGGAAAACAAACCGGTGGCCCAAACCCTGTTCAAGACCGTGGACCTGGGGCAGTTCATCCCGCCGGGGGCCTACCAGGTCGTGGCCGAAATTTTGGCCTATGTGTACCGGCTGAAAAACAAGAGGAATTAGACCATGGCCGCAGAATCATTGACGCCGACCGCCCCCGGGCTCTCGAACCGGCTGCCGTTGAATCAGGGCGATATGCTCATGGGGGTCGGGGTGGTGGCCATCCTGCTGGTCATGATCATTCCCCTGCCCACCTTTATCCTGGACCTGTTGCTGTCCATCAGCATCACCTTCTCCCTGATCATCCTGCTGACTTCCACCTATATCACCAAGCCCTTGGATTTCTCCACCTTTCCTTCCATCCTGCTGGTGACCACCCTGTTCCGGCTGTCCTTGAACATCGCCTCCACCCGCCTGATCCTGCTCCATGGCAATGAAGGTGTAGGGGCCGCCGGCCAGGTGATCAAGTCTTTCGGCAACTTTGTGGTGGGCGGAAATTTCGTGGTCGGGTTCATCATTTTCAGCATCTTGGTCATCATCAATTTCGTGGTCATTACCAAGGGCAGCGGCCGGATCGCGGAAGTGGCCGCCCGCTTTACCCTGGATGCCATGCCGGGCAAGCAGATGAGCATCGACGCCGACCTGAATGCGGGATTGATCGACGACCAGGAGGCCCGCCGCCGGCGCACCCAGATCGCGCGGGAGGCTGAATTCTACGGGGCCATGGACGGGGCCAGCAAGTTCGTGCGCGGCGAAGCCGTGGCCGGCATCATCATCATCCTGATCAATATCGGCGGCGGCTTCATCATCGGGGTGTTGCAGCAGAACCTGCCCCTGGCCCTGTCGGCCCAGACCTATACCACCCTGTCCATCGGTGATGCCCTGGTGACGCAGATTCCGGCCCTGATGATTTCCACCGCGGCCGGTATTATTGTCAGCCGGGCCGCCTCTGAACAGAGCATGGGCAAGGAATTCAGCAAACAGTTCAAGTTGCAGCCCCAGGCCATCGGCCTTTCGGCCGCCATCCTCTTCCTCTTCAGTCTGATCCCCGGGCTGCCCCATATCCCCTTCCTGGGTTTGTCGCTGGTGGTCGGGTCGCTGGCCTTCCTGGTTTTCCGGGAGCAGCGGCGTCTGGCCGAAAAACAGGAGCGGGCGGCGGTCCCTCCGGCGGCGGCCCAGGCCCCCGAACAGATCGAGTCACTGCTCCATCTGGATTTGCTGGAACTGGAAGTGGGCTATGGTCTGATCCCCCTGGTGGACGAGGAACAGCAGGGCAACCTGTTGGAGCGGATTCGCTCCATCCGCCGCCAGTTTGCCCTGGACCTGGGGTTCATCGTGCCCCCCCTGCGGGTGCGCGACAATCTGCAACTGAAACCCGGCGAGTACCGGGTGCTGATCAAGAGCAACGAAGTGGCCCGGGGCGAAATGATGCTCGGTTACTGCATGGCCCTGAGCCCGGGAGAAGTCAAGACGGCCCTCGAAGGCATCCCGACCCAGGAGCCGGCCTTTCAGCTCCCGGCCCTCTGG
>JALOOY010000020.1 GCA_025454185.1 Thermodesulfobacteriota bacterium | reverse complement strand
CATTTTCGAGTTCGCGGACATTCCCCGGAAAAGGGTAACGCTCCAGGAGGGTCAGGCAGTCGGCGTGGCAATGGCACTGTTTCTCCAGCCGGGGGTTGTACTTTTTTACAAAGTGATCCACCAGCAGGGGGATGTCGCCCGACCGTTCCCGGAGAGGCGGTACCGGAATGGGGAAGGTCTGGATGCGATAATACAGGTCCTGGCGGAATTTCCCCGCTTTGATTTCTTCCTGCAAATCCCGGTTGGTGGCCGCAATGACCCGCACATCGACCCGCAGGGGGTGCACCTCCCCGAGCCGGCGGATTTCCCCTTCCTGCAGCACCCGCAGCAGGCGGACCTGCAGCGCCGGCGGTGTGTCCCCCACTTCGTCCAGAAAAATAGTCCCCCCGTGGGCCACCTCGAAAAGGCCTTTTTTGTCGGCCACCGCCCCGGTAAAGGATCCCTTCTTGTGGCCGAAAAGCTCACTCTCCAGGAGGCTCTCCGGCAAAGCCCCGCAGTTCTGGACCACAAAGGGTTTGTTTTTCCGGGCGCTGTTAAAATGAATGGAGCGGGCCACCAGCTCTTTGCCCGTGCCGGTTTCCCCCAGGATCAGGACGGTGACCGGGCTTTCGATGGCCTTTTCCATCAGGTAAAATGTCTCCCCCATGGCCGGGCTTTGGCCGATGATCTGTTCAAAGGTATATTTGCCCTGGATTTCCTGGCGCAGCCAGCGGTTCTCCTCCCGGGTCTTTTTCAGCTTGGCCTCGGTTGCGGCCAGCTCTTCGTAGGTCCGGCGCAGGCGGAGCATGGAGCGGATGCGGGCCAGCAGCTCGAAGGGCTGAAAAGGCTTGGTCAGGTAATCGTCCGCCCCGGCGTCCAGGCCGCGAACCCGCTCCTCCACCTCCGTCAGGGCCGTAACCATGATCACCGGAATATAGCGGGACTGGTGCCCGGCCTTGATCCGGCGGACCACTTCGATGCCGTCCATGCCCGGCAGCCGGATGTCGAGCAGCACCAGGTCCGGGGGGTTTTCCTGGAGGGCGGCCAGAGCCGTCTCCCCGTCTTCTACCCAGGTGATGGCATATCCCTGCTCGGTCAGTTCCTGTTTTAAAAAGTCGGCCTCCAGGGCATTGTCTTCCACCAATAACAGGTGCGGGACCTCTTTACCGGGCATGGCCTCCTCCTTTTCCAAGAGGAACATACTAATTGCTAAAATGATGGGAAAAACTTTATCACCGCCAAGACGCAAAGCACGCGAAGGAATTTCATTGGCGTCCCGTTGGGACGCAATTTCCTAAAAATCGGATTCATCCGATTTTTTAGATGAAATAAAAACCTTTGCGCCCTTAGCGCCTTTGCGGTGAAATCAACAGGGATCGGCGGGTTAGTCCCGCTTCTGAAAAGGAAATTCCTCCAGCCGGTCGATGGCGCTTTTCAACTCTTCGGCACACCGCAACACTTTATTTAAATTTTCTTCCTGTTGGGCCGGAAGGCAGCCCCTGGATTTTCGCAGCACCAGGCCCGTATAGCCCATAAGCCCGTGCAGATGAGCCCGCAGGGCATGCGTCTGTTCGGACAGGAAGGCCTGCTGGCGGCGGACCAGTTCGCCGGGTCGCCCGGCCGCCTTCCGGGTGGGAGCCGATTTCTTTTTTTCCATAGCTTATTGATCTTCCAGGTCCGCCGGGCTACCCAACCGCGGGCGGCTGTGCTGCAACTTCGATTGCCGGCGGATGCCGGAAGATTTTGTATTTAACTCCTTCGCCGAAACGCCTAACGGCATTTTCGTATTACCCTCCCCTTACTCCTCAACCCATATTCTCCCACCGCCCGCAGCGATCCCCCCAATAGATCCGTTCGTCGCCGTCGGTTTCAAAGGAAAAGACTTCGCAGCGATTGGTGCACCCGTTACATTCCAGGGTATCGAACTGGTAGGCCACCTGATCGAGTTCAAAACCCCGAAAACGGGTAGCGGCCCTTTCCCGGCCCGTATCTCGGGCCAGCAGGGCCATGCCGATGGCCCCCATGACCTCGAAGTGTTCCGGGACGATGACCGGCAGGCCCAGGGCCTCCTCAAAGGCCCTGACCATGCCCTGGTTGGCGGCTACCCCGCCCTGGAACAGGACCGGCTCCCGGATTTCCTTGCCTTTGAATAAATTATTCAGGTAATTGCGGACCAGAGCCCGGCAGAGGCCGGCGACGATATCCTCCGTGGCGTAGCCCATCTGTTGTTTGTGGATCATGTCCGATTCCGCGAAGACCGTGCAACGGCCGGCGATCCTGGTGGGCCGCCTGGATTGGAGGGCCAGGGGGCCGAAGGCTTCGATGGAAATTCCCAGCCGGAAGGCCTGCTGGTCGAGGAAAGAGCCGGTTCCGGCCGCACAGACCGTGTTCATATCGAAATCCACCACGGTCCGGTTCCGGATGATGATTCCCTTGGAGTCCTGACCGCCGATTTCCAGGATAGTCTGGACCTGAGGATGGCTGTGGATGGCGGCCAGGGCATGGGCCGTGATCTCATTTTTTACAACATCGGCCCCGGCCAGCAGGCCGGTGATGAACCGGCCGCTGCCGGTGGTGCCGACGCCGGCTATGGTGAGTTGGTCCGGCAGGTCCTCTTGCAAGGCCTTCAGCCCTTGCTGAACGGCCCGGATCGGCTGGCCCCGGGTGCGCAGGTATTTTTTAGCCACCAGGGTGCCCGAGGCGTCAATCAGGACCAGATTGGTGCTGATGGAACCAACGTCGATTCCCAGGTATCCCTGCAAGGCTCAGACCCCGCTGTGTCCGAACCCCCCGCCGCCCCGGACGGTGGCCTCCAGGTCCGACGTCAGGCGCAGTTCCACCCGGCAGACCTCCTGGATCACCAATTGCGCCACCCGGTCCCCCCGGCGGATGGTATACGGCGCCGGCCCCAGGTTGATCAGCGGCAGTCCGATTTCACCGCGATAATCGGAGTCGATGGTCCCGGGGCTGTTGATCAAACTGATCCCGTGTTTCAAAGCCAAACCGCTCCGGGGACGAATCTGACCTTCGTATCCTTCCGGAATGGCCATAACCAGGCCGGTTGGGATCAAACGGATTTCGCCGGGAGCCAGGGTGATCTCCCCCGCCACGGCGGCGGGCAGGTCCAGGCCGGAGGCGCCCGCGGTCATGGTCCCGGGGAGCGGTAGGTCCCGATCCCGATCGGGGAACAGTCGCTGCAGGGCAATGGTCACCGTTTTCACGACCAGCGCATCCAGGGCGAGGGCAATTCGGATTCCTGGATGGGCCCGAAGGCCACCAGGGAAAAGGTCCCGGGCTGCAGGCATTGGTCGGCCAGAGCAGTCACCTCGTCCAGGGTCGTCCGCTGCAGCCCGGCCAGGATTTCCTCGCTGGTCAGATGACGGCCGAAATGGATCTCGTTCTGGGCCAGACGGGTCATGCGGTTTTCGTTGTTTTCCTCACCCAGCAGCACACCGCCCCGCACGAATTCCCGGGCCGCTTCCAGTTCCCCCCGGTCCAGGTCACCTCGTTTAATCTTGACCAGTTCCTGTCCGATGACCTCCAGGGTCTCGGCCAGGGTCTCCCGGGCAACGGCCGTATAAATTCCCCAGAGGCCCGTATCCTCAAAGGCCGACAGATAGGAATAGATCGTATAGGCCAGACCCCGTTTTTCCCGGACCTCCTGAAAAAGACGGGAACTCATATTGCCGCCCACCAGGGCATTCAACAGGGTGGCGGCGTAGCGGGTTTCATCCGGGGCAGCCGGGGCCCAGGTCCCCAGGGCCAGATGGACCTGTTCCAGGTCTTTGGGCACCACCCGCAGCCGGGCGCGGAGTTCGGGTTTCTGGCGGTGGCTCGGGGCCCGGGAAGAAGGCAGCTTCTCCAGTTCCGGCCGGAGCAGCGCCAGCAAGGCGTCGTGATCCACCTTCCCGGCCGCGGTCACCACCACCTTTTCCGCACCGTAAGCCTCCTGCAGGTACTGAAGCAGGGTTTCCTGGCTGAAGGACTGGACCGTCTCGGGGCTGCCCAATATGGGCTGGCCCAGGGAGTTCCGTTCATAGACCGTTTCACCGTAGAGCACATGGGTGTACTCATCGGGGGTGTCTTCGACCATGCTGATCTCCTGGAGCACCACCTGGCGCTCCCGGTCCAACTCGACCGGATCGAAGACGGAAGCGGTAAAGATATCCAGCAACAGATCTGCAGCCCGGGGCAGGTGGTCTTTCAGGACCTTGGTATGAAAACAGGTCTGCTCCTTGGAAGTAAAAGCGTTGGACAGTCCGCCGATGGCATCCAGTTCCAGGGCGATCTGCTGCGCGCTGCGCCGACGGGTCCCCTTGAAGATCATGTGCTCGATGAAATGGGAAATCCCGCTGTTTTCCTGCCCTTCATCCCGTGACCCGTTAGCCACCCAGATCCCCAGGGAAACCGAGACCATATGGGGCAGGGTTTCCGTGATGACCCGGCAGCCGTTATCCAGGACCGTTTTTCGGACCATCGGCCGCTTACTTCTCCGGCAGTGATTGGCCCAGGGCCGCTTTCCGGCTCAAGCGGATCTTACCCTGTTTGTCCACCTCCAGGACCTTGACCAGGACCTCGTCGCCTTCCTTGAGCACATCGGTGACCTTCTTCACATGTTGGTTATCCAACTGGGAGATGTGCACCAACCCCTCCGTCCCGGGCAATACCTCCACGAAGGCCCCGAAGTCCATGATCTTCTTGACTTTGCCCAGGTACAACTGCCCGATTTCCACTTCCTGGACGATTTCTTTGATCATGGCAATGGCCCGCTCCGAACTCTTGCCGTCCGGGGAGGCGATAATGACCTTGCCGGAATCCTCCACCTCGATCTTGGCCCCGGTTTCGCTGACGATGGCCCGGATCACTTTGCCCCCGGGGCCGATGACCTCCCGGATTTTTTCCGGGTTGATTTCTATGGTGGTGATCTTGGGGGCGTAATCGGAAATACTGGTCCGGGGCTGGGCGATGGTCTTTTTCATCAGTCCCAGGATGGACAAACGCCCTTCCCGGGCCTGAGCCAGCGCCCGGCTCATGACCTCCTCGGTGACGCCCTGGATCTTGATGTCCATTTGCAGGGCCGTGACCCCTTCTTCCGTGCCGGCCACTTTGAAATCCATGTCCCCCGAATGGTCTTCATCGCCCAGGATGTCGGTCAGGATGGTCACCTGCCCCTGCTCGAGGATCAAACCCATGGCCACGCCGGCCACATGGGCCTTGATCGGCACCCCGGCATCCATGAGCGAGAGGCTGCTGCCGCAAATGGTGGCCATGGACGACGAGCCGTTGGATTCCAGGACCTCCGAAACGATGCGGATGGTATAGGGAAATTCATCGCTGGAGGGCAGCACCCGCGCCAGGGCCCTTTCCGCCAGGGCCCCGTGGCCGATCTCTCTCCGACCGGGGCCGCGCAGCATGCGGGCCTCCCCCACGGAAAAAGGCGGAAAATTGTAATGGAGCATGAAAGATTTGAAGGTCTCCCCGTTGAGGGAATCGATGCGCTGTTCATCGGAGGAAGTGCCCAGGGTGGTTACGGCCAGCACCTGGGTTTCCCCCCGGGTGAACAGGGCCGAACCGTGGGTCCGCGGCAGCCGGGCCACTTCACAGGAAATGGGACGGACTTCGTTGAATTGGCGCCCGTCGATGCGCCGGCGCTCGGAGACGATCATCCGTCGCAGGATTTCCCGCTCCAGTTCCTCGAACAGTTTTTTTACCTGCTTGGGCTCTTCCACTTCCCCCAATTCCTCCCGCAGGTCCCAAAGGACCTCCCGGACCCGGGCCTGCCGTTCCATCTTGCCGGCCAGCGTCAGGGCCTCGGCCAGGGGTTCGGCCGCCAGCGACCGCACCCTTTCCCGTAAGACCGTGGGAATTTCAACCGGGGAGACCTCCCGCTTGGGATTGCCCACCATCTTGGCCAGGTTCTCCTGCAGTTCCAGAACACCCTGCATCCCCTGATGGCCGAAAAAAATGGCCCGGGTCAGGTCCTCCTCGGAGGCCATTTGGGCCCCGCCTTCCACCATGACCACCGCCTGCCGGGTCCCGGCCACGATAAGATTGATGTCGCTCTCCTGGAGCTGGGAGCTGGTGGGGTTCAAAATGAGTTCGCCGTTGATCCGCCCCACCCGCACGCCGGCGATGGGGCCTTTGAAGGGGATATCCGAAACCTGCAAGGCCGCCGAGGCGCCGATCATGGCCAGGATGTCCGGGTCGTTCTCCTGGTCCACGGACAGGACCGTGGCGATCACTTGGGTTTCGAAAAAATAATCCTTGGGAAACAAGGGCCGCAGCGGCCGGTCGATGAGGCGCGAAGTCAGCGTCTCTTTTTCGCTGGGCCGGCCGATCTCCCGGCGGAAGAAACTGCCCGGAATCCTCCCGGCCGCATAGGACATTTCCTGGTAGTCCACCGTCAGCGGCAGGAAATCGATCCCTTCCCGGACATCGCTGGTGGAAACCGCCGTTACCAGGACAATGGTTTCCCCGTACTGCACCAAAACGGCCCCATTGGCCTGTTTGGCCACGTGGCCGGTCTCGATGCTTAATGTTCTTCCGTTGATTTCAGTCGTCAGTGTCTGATGCATTAAAAAGTACTCCTTATGTTGGAAACCCGCGGTTTCCTATTTGCGAATGCCTAATTCCTGAATAAGGGTCCGGTACCGTTCCGCATCCTTCTTCTTCAAAAAATTCAAAAGCCGTTTCCGCTGCCCGACCAGCTTCAAAAGCCCCCGGCGCGAATGGTGGTCCTTGGCATGGGTTTTAAAATGTTCGGTCAGGTATTTGATCCGTTCGCTCAACAGGGCGACCTGGACCTCCGGGGACCCGGTATCGGTCGGGTGCAGATTGAATTTACCCACTACCTCTTTTTTCTGTTCTAAGGTTAATCCCACTTTAAACCTCCTTGCAAATTTGAAATTTTCAAATCAATACGCGCAGGGGTTCCCCTGCCCCTGATTCATCTTCGGCCTCCTGATAGATAGCCCACAATTCCCTCGTTTCGCTCTGAACGCACACCGGTCCCTTCCGCCCGGGGAGACCGCCCCCCTGAAAATCGCCCGCCGGCACCCGCCGGCCTTCCCTGATTTTTTTCCGCCAACTTTCCGGCAGGCGGACCCTGGGCAGCATCCCCAGGACCTCCGTCAGCGGGACCGGGCAGGCTCCCGTTCCGCCGCTCCCGAAAACCCCTTCCAGAACCTCCGGGGACAGGGCCTTTTCCAGGGTAAAGGGCCCGCTTTGAAAACGCTCCAAGGCGCTCATGGTGGCCCCGCAGCCCAGCCGCTCGCCCATATCCGCACAGAGCGTCCGAATGTAGGTCCCGGGGGAGCAGACCACCGTCAGCGAAACGGTGTTTTCCCGCAGGGCCGTGATCCGGAGGGCGGCAATCGTCACCGTGCGGGGCGGTTTAACCACCGGCTGCCCCTGCCGGGCCCAACGGTAGAGCGGCTGCCCCCGGTGTTTCAACGCCGAATAAACCGGCGGGGTCTGGGGCCGGGACCCGCAGAAGGCCTGGCAGATCTCCTCCAGGGTCTTCCGTTCGGGGGCCGGGAGGTCCGAGCGGGTGAGGACCTTTCCGGTAATATCCTGGGTGTCGGTGGTCAAACCCAGGATCATCTCCGCCCGATAGCCCTTGGGCGCGTCCGGGATAAAAGGAATCAATTTGGTGGCCCAGCCCACACAGATAGGCAGCACACCGCTGGCCAGGGGATCCAGGGTCCCCAGGTAACCCATTTTCACGGATCCGGCCGCCTTTTTCAGCCGCTGCAACACCCGGTTGGAGGTCGGTCCCGAAGGTTTGTTCATAACCCAAATGCCCTCTCCCGGGCCTCCCTGAGGAGGAAGGATGGCCTCTTTCTCCAGGTCAACGGCCGTTTCCGACACCGGCCATCCTCAATCTTCTCCTTCCCTTTTCAGGGTCTTCAGCAGCGATTCGATCCGGTCGCCGTATGCATACGAGGCATCGTGAACGAACTGTAATTCCGGCACATAGCGGAGTTGCAGCCGGGTGCCCAGCTCCCGTTTGATGAATCCGGCGGCCTTTTGCAACCCCGCCAGGGACTGGCGAACCTCCTCCGGCCGCCCGTAACGGCTGAAAAAGACCCGGGCTTGCTTCAAGTCGGGGGAAACGTCCACGCCGGTGATAACGACCATCTCCAGGCGCGGGTCCTTCAGCTTACGGGACAGGAGGTCGGAGATCTCCTGCTGGATCAAACCTCCCACCTGCACGGTCCTTTTAGGCCGATTGGTTGCGGATTTCGTTAAGCGGGGCATGGTTATAAATTCAGCATCTCTATGCGGACGTCCATATCGGCCGCCAGGTGCAGCCCTTCCACAAAATTGGCCACCTGGTCCAGCCGGGCGTTGGCATCCCGGCGGTCGGCGCTGACGGTACAGACCCCCAGGTGGGCCTTCTGCCACAACTGCTGGTCGCCCACTTCGGCCACCGCCACATTAAAATGGTTACGGATGCGATCCTTGAGGCTTTTGACCACCTGGCGCTTGTCTTTCAGCGAATGGGCCTCCGGCAGCCACAAGAGCAAATCCATTACGCCAACCACCATGGTCCGGTTCCTCCTGCACCCTTAAACCGCCCGCCGGAGTCGGCCCGGCAGCCAGCGGCTCTTAAAGCGTGGCTTGAATCTCTTCCACATAATAGGATTCGATGATATCCCCCAGTTTGATATCGTTGTACCCATCCAGGCTCAAGCCGCATTCGTACCCGGCCACCACTTCCCGGGCGTCGTCTTTGAAGCGTTTGAGGGAGGAAAGGCGGCCGTCGAAGATCACCACGCTGTCCCGCAACAACCGCGCCTTGGCCGAGCGGTCGATCTTGCCGTCCAGAACACCGCAACCGGCTACGGTCCCTACCTTGGGGATATGGAACAACTGGCGCACTTCGGCATGGCCGTTGACCACTTCCTTCTGGATCGGTTCGAGCATGCCGGCCATGGCGTCTTTCACTTCCGAAACCAACTGGTAGATGATGTCGTAGAAACGGATCTCCACCTGTTCCTGTTCGGCCAGTTCCTGGGCCTTGCTGTTGGGCCGCACATTGAACCCGATGATGATGGCCTTGGAGGCCGACCCGAGCATGATATCGGTCTCGGTGACGGCCCCGGTGGAGACATGGATGATATTCACCTTCACTTCCGGGGTGCTCAGCTTGTGCAGGGCCTCGGTAATGGCCTCGACCGAGCCCTGGACGTCGGCTTTGAGAATGATGTTGAGCTCCTTGACCTGCCCCTCCTGGATTTGCTCGTAGAGCTTTTCCAGGGTGATCTTGCTGGTCTTGGACAGTTCGGCCTCCCGCTTTTTCTGGAGCCGGTGGGCGCTGACCTGCTTGGCCGTCCGTTCATCCTCCAAGACCAGGAACTCCTCGCCGGCCATGGGCACCCCGCTGAAGCCGTGGACCTCCACGGGCGTGGAGGGCGGGGCCTGGTCCACCTTCTGGCCAAAGTCATTGTATAAAGCCCGGACTTTCCCGAACTGGACGCCGCAGACGAAAGGATCACCGGGTTTCAGGGTCCCGCCCTGAATGAGCACCGTAGCCATCGGACCGCGGCCTTTGTCCAGCCGGGCTTCCACCACCCGGCCCACGGCCGGCTTTTTCGGGTTGGCCTTCAATTCCAGGACTTCCGCCTGCAGCAGGATCATCTCCAGCAGGTTGTCCACCCCCTGGCCGGTCTTGGCGGAGACTTCGGCGAAAATGGTATCCCCCCCCCATTCCTCGGGAGCCAGCCCGTTTTCAGCCAGTTGTCTCCTGATCCGTTCGGGATTGGCGCCCGGTTTGTCGATC
>JALOOY010000469.1 GCA_025454185.1 Thermodesulfobacteriota bacterium | reverse complement strand
CGGGCTGCAGGATATCGCAAAACATGCGGGCCACCGGCCGCTCGCCCTGCCGCCAGGGTACCAATTGAAAGGTGGTCGGATCCGGTTTGGCGATCATGTCCGATTCTTCGATCCGGGCGAAGCCTTCAATCGAAGAGCCGTCAAAGCCCATCCCTTCGATGAGCCCCTCCTCCAGTTCCGACGGGGTTACGGCAAAACTCTTCAGCAGGCCCAGGATGTCGGTGAACCAGAACTGGATAAAGCTGATGTCCCGATCACGGACCATTCGCAGCACGTCTTCGGCCGATTGACAAAGCATGGATCATACCTCCCGGTTTGTGAAATTTGGCTGGATTAAACTTGTCATGATAACCCACCCCGGCGGTTTGAGCCACCCTTTTTGTTATTGATACTGAAAACGTCCTCAAAAATAGAGCGTACATTATGGGTTACCCGGCGGTAGTGCTCCAGCAGGTCCCAGGAAGGGATGGGGGCCTCACCCAGTCCCATGAGGTTCAATTTTCCTAGACGGCGCGTCTCCGCCGCCGAATAGGCCCGGGGCTCCTCCCGCCGGTCCAGCAGCAACTGCAGTCCGTGATCCAGGGAGGTCAGGAACTGGTGGCTTTCCCGCAGGGCCCGCGCCCGCTCTTCCGCAAGGGCACCCAGGGATTGGAGGGCTTTGAGTACCTCGAGGGTATCGGTTCGCCGGATTTCCGGCAACTGCAGGCCGTAGACCTGCTGCCAATACTGGACGATGAATTCAATATCGGTCAGTCCACCCTTGCCCAGTTTGGGGTTATAACGATCCGGCCCCTCTCCGGCACGTTCCGTTTCCATGCGCCAGCGGTAATAGGCCATCTCCTCCCGGACTTCGGGTCGCGGGGGGGTCCCGAAAAGAATTTGACCTATTTCTTCCTCCACCGGCCGGGTCAACCCCTCCGGGCCGCCGATAACCCGGGCCTTGAGCAGCATCTGCCGTTCCCAGTTCTGGGCCGGGCCGCGGTAGTAGTCGCGGAAGGCCTCCAGGGAGACTACCAGCGGGCCGAAGGAGCCGGAAGGGCGCAGACGGGTGTCGACGTTGTACCCGGGTCCCTCCTTCAAGGGCAGCGAGAGGTAGGAGATCATACGCTGGGCCAACCGGACCAGATATTCGTGCCAGGTAATCAGGGGCCGGCGGTCTTTGGCGGCCGAACGGACTCTGGCCGGCGGCCCGTTTTTCGAAACATTTTTCAGGGAATAGATGAACATGAGGTCCAGGTCGGAGGCGTAACCCAGACCTTGGCCCCCCAGTTTCCCCAGGCCCAGGAGGCAGAAAGGGGCCGAGGTCTGCCCCCGCGAGGGGGCCGGAGCAACGGGCGGCCGGACCTCCCGGTTCAAGGTTGCCTCGGCGATGCGCGCGGTGTCCAAGATGACCCGGTCGGCCAACCGGGTCAGCCAGTGGGAGGCCTCCTGCGGTTCGAGGCGTCCCGCCAACTCTTCCAGGGCGATTTCCAGGACGTGTTCGTTTTTCCATTGCCGGAGCCGGGCCAGGATTTCTTCCGGATCGGCGGCCGCTCCTTGGGGGCGATGCGGCGGAGCCGGCCAGTCGGAATGGAAAGAAAGCGCCGTTTCGCGGCGCAGGGCCAGGCGTTCGATCAGGCCCGGATTCTGGATAAAGAGCCGGGCCAGCAGCGAGCTCCGGGTAAAAAGCAGCAGGACTTCCCGTACCAGGGCGGACCGTTCCAGGAGCATGGCCAGGATGCCCAACCACCCCCCCACACTGCGCAAGTAACGGTCCAGAAAAAAAAGAGCCTGGTCCGGATCCGGGGTTTGGGTGACCCCGACCAGCAGGGCCGGATACAGCCGGACCAGGGTTTCTTTCTCTTTGCGCGGCGTGGAGGGGGCGGACAGGCGGCGGCGCCAGTAGGTCAGCACCTCCTGAACCCCGGTGAGGTTTTGAAAACCGAGGCCCCGCAGCTCCTGCTCCCCGGGGGCCGGTTGGGCAGAATCCAGGAGGTTGTAGATTTGTTGCTGGGGGACCGGCGCTGCGGACAGAAGCAGGTTGCCGAAAATAAGCTGGACCCGGCCCCGCACGCGGGCGAGTCCCCGGCGGAAAGAGTCCAGATCGGTCGGAGCGCTGCGTTTCGACCGGGGCAGATGACGGGCGATCTGTTCAACGGTGCTGTCATCCTGGGGCAGGGAATGCGTCTGGCGCTGGTGACGCATCTGAATCCGATGCTCCAGGCTCCTGAGAAACACATAAGCCTGATATAGGTCTCGGTATTCCTCCCGGGGCAAAATCGTGGCCTCATGGAGTTTGCGCAGAGCTTTCAGCGTATTCCGCTCGCGAACGGCCGGCAGCCTTCCCCCGAAGACGATCTGCAGGGATTGGACGATGAATTCGATTTCCCGGATACCGCCGGGGCCCAGCTTGATATTATCGCCGCCCAGCAGATGGGAGCGCGTTTCCTTGAGGATGCCCTCTTTGATCTGGCGAATGTCCGCCAGAATGGTGTAATCCATGAAACGGCGGTAAATGACCGGCTGTACGGCTTTCAGGAACTGCCGGCCCAGATCCGGACTGCCGGCCACGGTTCGGGTTTTGATCAGGGCCAGCCGCTCCCAGGTCCGGGCCTCCGACTGGTAGTATTCCAGGGCGCTTTCCAGGCTCAGAGCCGGCTCGGAATCCTTGCCTCCGGGTCGCAGGTTCAAATCCACCCGAAAAACCAGGTCCCCGTTGACCAGGGACCCCAGGGACTGGCTGATCCGCCGGGCCAGAACCTGATAAAATTCCCGCTGTTCCGGGAAAGAAAAAGGCAGTTCCGGGTGGGGCTGATAGAGAAAAATAAGATCGATATCGGAACTGAAATTCAACTCCTCGCCGCCGAATTTTCCCAGGCCCAGGACCA
>JALOOY010000468.1 GCA_025454185.1 Thermodesulfobacteriota bacterium | reverse complement strand
TGCATTGCGGCTGGCGGGGCAATGTGCGGGGGGTGATCGGGGAAGGGATCCGGAAAATGCAGGCCGTTTACGGGGCCGACCCGGAGAGGCTGCTGGCGGCCATCGGGCCGTCGTTGGGGCCCTGCTGTGCGGAATTCATCCATTACAAAAATGAGCTTCCGGAAGAGGCCTGGAAGTACCAGGTGCGGCCCCTGTATTTCGATCTCTGGCAATGGAGCAGGGACCAGTTGCGGGCCGCGGGGGTGCGGGAGGAGCACATCGCCGTGGCCGGGATCTGCACGGCCTGTCATACGGAGGAGTTTTATTCCTATCGGCGGGAGAAGGTGACGGGGCGGTTCGGTACGGTAGCGGGGTTGGTATAGGATTTGGCCGCGGACACACGCAGACAGAAAAAAGACGAAAAGAAAATTTTTCACCGCCAAGGCGCAAAGAAAAGAATAATCTGGTTTTGCTTTTTCGGAGGAATCCCCGAAAAAGCAAAAAAATCGCCTCGCTTCGCGATTTAAAAAACCCAAATGAATTGGACGGGTATGTTTTTTCAGGAACTCCCGCTTAAAAAAATAGAAATGATGGGCCCCGAGGTGTGTCGGCTGGGTTTTGCTTCCCGGGAGATTGCCGGGAAGGCCCGGCCCGGGCAGTTTCTGATGATCAAGCCACAGGCCTGGGCGGAGCCTCTGCTGCCCCGGCCCATCTCCATTCACCGGGTGCAGGGTGGAATGGTCGAACTGCTGGTCCGGGTGGTGGGGGAGGGGACCCGGAGAATTTCCTCGATGAGGCCGGGTGAAATCCTGGAGGTCAAAGGCCCCCTGGGACGTGGTTTTCAAGTCGATCCCCAGAAAGTCCCTTTGCTGGTGGCCGGCGGCATGGGGGCAGCGCCGCTGCTTTTTCTGGCCGAAAAGCTGTCCCGGTCGGGCGCCAGGAAAAAGAATAGGGCGCCGGTCCTGTTCATCGGAGGAAGGACCAAAAAAGAGATTTTAGCCCTCAAGGAATTCAGGCAGGCGGGGTTGAAGGTGCTGGCCGCTACCGAAGACGGCTCCTTTGGTGAAAGGGGGTTAGTGACCGATCGGTTGAGGGATTACTTGGAGGCCCAATCGGCGGAATCAGCCCTCTATGCCTGCGGACCGGTCGGGATGCTGAAGGCCGTGGCCGCGTTGGCCTTAAAAGAGGGGCTGCCCTGCCAGGTCTCTCTGGAGGAGCGCATGGCCTGCGGCATGGGAGCCTGCCTGGGCTGCGCCGTGGCCCGCAAGCAGGAGGAAGGCCCGGGTTACGCCAAAGTCTGCCAGGACGGCCCGGTGTTCGAGGCCGGGGAGATCGTCTGGGATGAATAGACTGACAAAACCCGATCTCTCCGTGACCATTGCCGGGATCCGAATGAAAAACCCGGTCCTGACCGCTTCCGGGACCTTCGGCTACGGCCGGGAATACGCTCCCTATTTCGACCTGCAAGAGATAGGCGCCCTGGTGACCAAAGGGATTTCCCTGAAGCCCATGGCCGGGAATCCGCCACCCCGGATCTGCGAAACACCTTCCGGGATGCTGAACGCCATCGGCCTCCAGAACGTGGGCGTCGAGGCCTTCCTGCGGGACAAGCTGCCCTACCTGGCCGAACTCGGCATCCCGGTCATCGTCAATGTGCTGGGGCATTCCCTCAAGGAGTACGCCGAGGTGGCCAGCCGCCTGGACGGGCAAAGGGGCATTGCCGCGCTGGAAATAAACATCTCCTGCCCCAACGTGGCTCAGGGTGGGCTGGCCTTCGGGGCCGATCCCCGGTTGGCAGCCCGGGTGGTGTCCCGGGTCCGGGCGGTCACCCGCCTGCCCCTGATCACCAAGCTGACTCCCCAGGTATCCGATATCGGCTGCATCGCTCGGGCGGCGGAGGAGGCGGGCTCGGACGCCCTCTCGCTGATCAATACCATCCCCGGCATGGCGGTAGACATCCATACCCGGCGTTCCAGACTGGGCCGGATCAACGGGGGTCTTTCCGGACCGGCCATAAAACCGGTGGCCCTGCGGCTGGTCTATCAGGCGGTCCAGGCGGTGTCCATTCCGGTTATCGGTTTGGGGGGGATCCGGACGGCCGAGGATGCCCTGGAATTTCTGATCGTCGGGGCCCGGGCGGTCCAGGTGGGCACGGCGAATTTCATTCGACCCCGGGCGTGCCTGGAGATCATTCAGGGCCTGCGGAATTTTTTGATGTCCCGGGGGATAAACAGGATAGAAAACGTGATCGGAACGATCCGTCCTTAAAGGAGGAAATATTGATGAAAAAGCTGGTCATTTTCATGGCTTGCCTGCTGGCGGCCCTGACGGTGGATTTCTTGCGGGAAGGGATGTTCGCGCGCGTTCATGCCCAGTTGCAGAAGACCGTCCCGGTGCCGCCCGTCGCCCCCCCGGCCTCAGGGGGGTACCCGGCTCCCGGCCCGGCGCTTAAACCTGCGGCAGATGCTGCTTCCGGGAAATCCGATCCTGCCGCCGGACCGTACCCGGCCCCCGTTTCCCGGCCGGTGGAGAAGAAAAACGCCGGAGACAAGTAGAGAATACGTCCTGCGCTGAAGGCCCAGGGATAGATTTTACTCAAGAAGAGGCCCGGAAGGTCGATAAAGGTATGCAGACCTGATGCAACCGGAGGATTGGGTAATGTCTAAAAAGATCGTCCTTCTGGCCTCACTAATTTTGGCCGCTTTGACCCTGGATGTATTGCGGCAGGGGATCTTCGCCTGGATGGGGGTCCATAGCGATCGAGCGGCAACCGCCTCTGATTCCAGGGAATTTATCAGCGGTACATCCGGCCCCGCTCTACAGGCAGGAACGCCGGGCCCCTCGGCTTCGGCCCCCTATCCGCCGCCGGATTCCTCTAGGCTCTATCTGCC
>JALOOY010000467.1 GCA_025454185.1 Thermodesulfobacteriota bacterium | reverse complement strand
CGCCCTCCAGCCTTTTCAAGAAAGCCCTTTCGGCCCTGGTACAAAGGGCCGTCGGTTCATGGTGGAGGAAGGCGATTAGCGCTTCGCTGTCAGGATCGGGGTCCCTTATTTCCAGGGCCAGGGCGCCCTGGCCTACGGCCGGCAGGCAGTATTCGATTTCCAGGTAATGGCCGATCAGCTCCTGCAGTCCCAGGCGGTGCAGGCCGGCGGCGGCCAGAACGATTCCGTCCAGACCCAGATCGGCCATTTTGCGGATCCGGGTGTCGAGGTTGCCCCGCAGGGCCACGATCTCCAGGTCCGGGCGCCTGGAAAGGATCTGGGCCTTGCGCCTGAGGCTGCTGGTCCCGATCTTCCCTCGGTGGCGAACGTCTTCCAGACGAAGGCCCTGAGGAGAGAGAAAAACATCCCGGGGGTCCTCCCGCTCCGGAACGGCCCCGATCTGCAAACCGGGGGGCAGATCCCCGGGCATATCCTTCATACTGTGGACCGCCAGATCGACCTGCTCCTGCAGGAGGGCCTCTTCGATCTCTTTGACGAAAAGCCCCTTGCCCCCCACCTGCGCCAGGGGGACATCCTGGATTTTATCGCCCTGGGTTTTGATGATAATCAGCTCCACCGCGCGTTGCGGAAAATGCTCCGTCAGTTGCTCCTTTACCCACGTGGCCTGCTTCAAGGCCAGCGGACTTCCTCGGGTGCCGATGCGGAAGGGGGTGTCGTTCATGGGGACAGGATGGTTGGGCGGAAAAGGACCTGACGAACTTTACCGGCCGCGGTCGTTGCGCTTAATGGCAGCCGGAACAATTGTGAGAAGAACAACTGCCACAATTCGAAGACGAGCCGGTCCCCACAAACCGTTCCGATCCCTTGAAGGCAAAGCGGGACATCTTTCTTTCCAGGTTTTCCCGGCGGCATTGGGGACAATAAATTTTTTCGGAAGAGCGGATGACCAGGGTCTCAAAATCGTGTCCGCAATCCTGGCAGATATATTCATAAATAGGCATGCCAACGCTCCTTACTACGTAGTGAATGATTAATGAGTGATTGTTGATTGTTAATTGTTGGTTGTTTTGATTGTTGAGCAACAATGGTTGCTAATTTTTTTTAATTATAACCACGGTTTTTCAATTTTCAAGCTATCGCCCCCAGCCTTCCAGCACCGCAGCCGCCAGCAGGGGGATCATCAATTCGTGATGGCCGATCAGGTAATAACCCCTTCCTCCTTCCAGTGTGGGCCGGCGGACCACATTGGTGGCCGGACGATAGTGGCGGATGAAATCAAAATTGACGGTGGTGATTTTTTTCAGGGGCCAACCCAGGTTGCGGACCAGGGTCACCGCCTTGAGGAAAATTTCCGGCAGGATGACGGCCGACCCGATGTTTAAAAAAACGCCCCCCTCCAGGGTCTGGACCACGGAACAGAAGGTCTGAAAATCGCGGTAGGTGGCCCTGCCGGTGGCTTCCGGGTCCAGAGAAGGATGGAGATGGATGATATCCGTGCCGATGGCCACGTGGACCGTGGCCGGAATTCCCTCGCGGGCGGCCGTGGCCAGCAGGCTGGCTTCGAGGTGGGGGAACCCCTCGGCGAGCAGGGCCTCACCCACCGCCCGGCCCAGGCCCAGGCCTTGGGAGGCCCCGCGGGTCACGGCCCGGTTCAGGAATTCAGCCGTTTCCCGGGCCATGCCAAAGGTACCGCCCCCCAGTTCCTGATCCACATCTTCCGACGTCCGGCCGACCATGGCCAATTCGCTGTCGTGGACCACCCCGGCCCCGTTCAGGGAAAGGGCCGTTATCAGGCCTTTTTGCATCAGATCGATGAGCAGGGGGCTGAGGCCTACTTTGATCAGGTGGGCCCCCATGGCCCAGTGGAGGGTCTTGCGGTTTCCGGCGGCGGCCAGGATGGCAGCCACCACGGCCCGAAAATCCTGGGCCGCCAGAATGGCCGGGAGGCTGTCGATAAAATTTTTGAAAAGACCCCCGGCCTGCCAGGGGCGGGCAAATTCCTCAATCCGGACCTTGCTGGGCCGGTCCTGCAAGGAATAGGTCTGGAGTCCCTCCAGCGAAAGGGGGGGGAAAGTCCGCTCAGACATGGACGGACCCGCCGCTGGCGGAAGAGAACATGGCGGTTTCCACCAGTTCGCAGAGCAGGTGTCCCATGAAGGCGTGCACTTCCTGGATCCGGGGCGTCTGGTCGGAGGGCACAATCAGCGCCAGGTCGGCCCAGGAAACCATGTCTCCGCCCCCCCGGCCGGAGAGGGCAATGGTTGTGATCCCCTTGCTCCGGGCCGCCTGCAGCCCCCGGATGATATTGGGCGAGTTGCCGCTGGTGCTGATGCCCAGCAATACGTCGCCGGAAAGCCCCAGGGCCAGGACCTGCTTCTCAAAGATGGCCTCGAAGCCGAAGTCGTTGCCGATGCTGGTCAGTATGGAGGTGTCGGTACTCAAGGCCAGGGCCGGCAGGGGGGAACGATCCAGCAGAAAGCGGTTTACAAACTCGGCGGCGATATGTTGGGCATCGGCCGCGCTGCCGCCGTTGCCCATAAGCATCAATTTGTTCCCCCGAGTCAAGGCCGCGGTGATCCATTGGGCGGCCCGGACCAGGCCTTCGGACTGGGAATCGATAGCGTGCTGCAACAGGTCCTGCAGCGTGCGGAGATGGTGGCGGATGCGTGTGTTCATGGCCGGAGTTTTCCATCCCTTCTATCCCATTTACGTCGGGCTGTCAACTCCATATCCGTCGAGCTTCCGGCGGGCTTCTTCGAAGCCGGGATCCAGGTCCAGGGCTTTCTGCCACCAGCGGCGGGCCGCCGGGGCCTGATCCAGTCCGGCCCAGGCCAGGCCGAGATAATAGCAGACCGGACCGCTGTGTTCGCCCAGTTCCCA
>JALOOY010000466.1 GCA_025454185.1 Thermodesulfobacteriota bacterium | reverse complement strand
GGCCACCATCCCCCTGGTCTATTTTTTGGGGGCCAGGGCCTTCGGGAAATCCGTCGGACTGCTGAGCGCCCTTTTGCTGAGCGTCAATCCCCTGCATACCTTTCACTCCCACTACCCCTATCGGGACGTCCCCCTGGTCTTCTTCCTGACCCTCACGGTCCTCTTCTGCCTGCACATTGCGCAGCGCCCCACCTGGTGGAACATCGCCGGCGGCAGCCTGCTGGGGCTGATCAGCGCTGCCGTAAAGCCGGCGGGCCTCGTGTCCTTTATCCCCCTGTTCTGCGCGGCCCTCATCGGCCTGCTGCGCTCCAGGAAATGGCACACCCTGCTGCTCATGGCCGTCATGTTCGCCCTGGCCATGCTGCTCATGCACTATTTTCGCCTGAGCTTTCTCATCACCCAACACGGAAACCTCCTCTATTTTGCCTATTATTATGTGACCGCCCTGGCCACCAACATCCTCAGCGGGTTGCAGACGAGCCTGCTCCTGCAGGAGTACTGGCTCGGCTACCCGCTCCTGGTCACCTTTTTGGCCGGCCTCCTCCTGGCCTTCTGGCGGAGAACCGATCAGGACCTGGTCCTGCTCTCCTTTTTCCTGCCGGCCTTCCTGCTCTCGGCAGCCTACCGCTACCTGGATGAACGTTTTCTGGTATTCCTGCTCCCCGTGGCCCTGACCCTGGCCGGCCGGCTCTTCGTGGACCTGGACCGGCTCCTGGCCCGGAGAACCGCCGGCCGCTTTCTGGTAATCGCGGCGGCTTTGGCCCTGCTGACCCAGGGTGCCACCCAATCCTGGTGGCAGGGGCTGCTGCTGGCCCTTCCCGACACCTTGACCCTCTCGGAAAAATGGCTGAAAGCCCATCTTCCTCGGGATACTTCCATTGCCATGCAGGGCGGATAGTATCCCAATGATTTAAACAACTGGCCGCGGGTCAGCTTTTTAGATCCCTCCCGTCCCCTCGCAGAGGAACGAAAAAAAGGGAAGATCATCGTCACCAGTTCGACCGACTACCTCCATCGCTGGCTCCTGGTCCCGAAAAAATTCCCCCGGGAGAACCGCTTCTACCGGGAGCTCCCCCGCGAAGCCACCCTGATGAAATCCATCGCTTTCGAACCGCGCGGTTTTGTCCACTCCCAAGTCGATGTCTATTTGACCGACCCGCCCCCTGCGGACGGGCTGCGCCTGAACCTCCCCCGTCCCTATGACGCCGCCTGGAACGACGGAATTTCCTTTGTTCATAGGGGTCCTTACGACCGGGATGACCGCACCTTTTTATTAAAAGGCATCGATCAGCGGACCACCCGTCTGGTGAGCCCGGAACGGCTGGGGCAGGTAGCGGTTTTTTTGCAGAATTCCAACCACCCCTGCCGGGTCCGGGTGCAGGTGGACCGGAAAGTTAAGATCAGGGACCTTAAGGCGGGTGAAAAACAAGTGCTTTTTTTTGAGCCCTCCTGGTTCTTGCCGCGGAAACCGGCCCTGTATACCGTCCATCTGATCACGACGGATCCCGAGGCCCTGATCCTGGCCCACCTGCGCTGCCGGGATCTGGAAATCGCTGAAACCTATTTCAATTGGGAATATTGGAGAGACGCCGCGGCTTTCCTCGAGAGACACCTGCGCCGGGACCCGGGGGACATCGATTCCCGGATCCTGCTGGCCGCCGCTTTCGAAAAAATGGGGCGGTCGGATGCCGTGCGCGACGGCATCCGCTTAATCCGGGGGCAACAGGCCCGGGGACTGGAGCACTACCTTTCGCTGGGCCGTGATGATCCCGAACCCCTGACCTGGAAGGCCCGCTTCCGGGCCGGCACCGGGTTGGATCCCGACATCCTGACTTATGCCCTGTCCCGGGATTTCGAGGCCGAAACTTTTTACGGCATCAGCTCGGCCCGCCAAAAAGACGCGGGCGCCTCCGGTGACTACAAGATCACCTATGCGCCCCCGAACCGGACGACCGAATTTTTCGTGAACGAGGGTCTGCCCCTCCCGCCCGGGGCCTATACCGCCTGGTTCCTGCTGCAAACCCCGGCTCCCAAAAACAATGAGCCCCTCGCCGTGATTCGTATCTACTCCGGTCAACAGGAAGTGGCTTTTCGCCGCCTTCGCGCCGCGGACCTTTCTGATCCCCAGGGTTTTACGAAGATAGGCCTTCCTTTTGTGCACGACCAACCCTTGAAAGGATTGGTGGTCCATATCACTCCCAGCGGACGACGGCCTTTTTCCCTGGATAAAGTACGGCTGGAACCGGACCTTCCCACCCTATGCCGCCTCAAGACGGAGCTCCTGCAGTATCTGTCAACCCGGTAACCAAATAAATTTCAATTTTTTTTTGGTAAGAATTTAATTTGACTTTCTGCCGGTCTAATTTATTATAATTATGCTGTTTAGGTATACGTACCAACTCCCCTGCTCGGGTCAAGCGCCCGCGAAGCAAGCAGATTTTAGATTTATTAAGAGACTCATAATAGAAATGATTTCCGAGGCCTGGATTCTGGCCTTCGCCAGAATGACTGAAAAACTCCCAACCACGGCCTAGAGTCGTCACCCTGGCATGTAGTTAGCCAGGGTCCAGGCATAGCCCATAGCTTACAACCTGTTAGGGGAGGCTTTGCGCGAAATTTAGGTCGGTTAATTATTAAACAATTAATAACTTCTTCGCCGAACGCCCAACGCCGAACGGTATTTTTCGCGCTAAGGATGGTGATGTTCATGATATGGAGCATGGCTCATGGGCAAAACCATTGCCGAAATAAACGAAAAAATAAAGAAGGGAAAAGCCGTGGTAGTCACGGCTGAGGAGATCATCGAGCTGACCCGGGCCAAAGGCCCTAAAAAGACGGCCCAGGAAGTGGACGTGGTGACCACCGGGACCTTCGCTCCCATGTGCTCATCCGGGGCCTACTTCAATATCAAACAGTCGATCCCCCGCATGAAAATCGGCGGGGGTCGGGCCTATTTCAACAATGTGCCGGTCTACACCGGGTTCGCCGCGGCGGACGTTCTGCTGGGGGCCAATGCCCTGCCGGACGACGACCCCCGCAACGCCGTCTATCCCGGTCAGTTTCTCTACGGCGGGGCTCACGTCCTGGAGGCCCTGGTGGCGGGGAAAAGCATCGTCTATACCGGTTTCGCCTACGGCACGGACTGCTATCCCCTGAAGAAAAGGGAAGAGCACCTGACCCTGAAGGATTTCAACGACGCCGTCCTGTTCAATCCCCGCAACGGCTATCAAAATTACAATGTGGCCGTGAACCTCTCGGACAAGGTGATTTACACCTACATGGGGGTCCTGCGGCCCCGGGCGGGAAATGCCAATTACTGCAGCGCCGGCCAGCTTTCCCCGCTGCTGAATGACCCGCTGTTCCGGACGATCGGCATCGGCACCCGCCTGTTCGTGGGGGGAGGTACCGGCTATGTCTGTTGGCCGGGGACACAGCACAACCCGGCCGTGCCCCGGGGCAAGAACAAGGTCCCCCGGGGTCCTGCCGGCACCTTGGGGGTCATAGGCGACCTGAAGGGCATGAGCAGCCAGTGGCTGCGCGGCGTCTCCTTCACCGGGTACGGGACCACCCTGGCCGTGGGTCTGGGGATTCCCATCCCCATGCTGGACGAAGAAATGGCGCTGCTCACAGCGGTGGAAGACAAGGATATCTGGACCCGGATCGTGGACTACAGTCAGGATTATCCCCAGGGCACTGGAAAAGTGCTGGGCGAAGTGAATTACGCCGAATTGAAATCCGGCCGGATCCGTTTCCTGGACAAGGAGGTCCCCACCGGAGGGTTGTCCAGCTATCTGAAGGCCCGGGAAGTGGCCGAAACCCTGAAACGCCGGATCCAGAAGGGGAAGTTCCTGCTC
>JALOOY010000465.1 GCA_025454185.1 Thermodesulfobacteriota bacterium | reverse complement strand
TTGGCGCTGAAGGCGATACCGAAAGGGAGGCCAATTCGGCTTTTATACTTCCCAGCCAAATCTTTCAAGTCTTTCAGAGAACGCAGCAGAAAATCATCGTCACCAAAGCCGATAAACTTAATGAAATCCAAACGGGAAAGTATAAACTCCAGCTCGTCCAATATCCGGTCGACGCTCATCCGCCGAATATAATTTCCTCCAAACATTTCTATAAATCTGATATTATTGCAGTAACTGCAGGAATGCGGACATCCCCGGGATGTGGTAAAATATAAAATGGGGATATAATAAGGGTAACCCGCCATTCGGTCGCGGACGATTGCCTCTGTCATTTGGATTAACCCCTCATCCAACAAAAACTGCTGATTGAGGTCATAATCAGAAAAAGGCAGATCATCCAAATTGGCTACCGGTGGTGAGGGCGGGTTAATGATCTTTTTCCCTTCACGATTAAAAGCCATGCTCGGTGTTTGCCAGTAGTCCTTCCCTGTCGCCAACTTATTTACAAAGTCGACAATAATGGAATCACCTTCAGAGAAGCACACCCCGTCAGCGTGTGGTAACACCAATTCAGGGGCCGCGATACAGTCGTAATTAAGAGGTTCAGGTCTGGCCAAGAAGATGGTTTTCACATCATGGCCGGCCTTTTTGAGCAAGGCCGATATTAGACGAGAGCCGTCTGACGATAAGCGGCCGGTTACATTGATGATCGTGATTTTCATTGGAGGACGGACCTTTTTTATATCAAGGGAGAAAAATTGTATCTAACCTAACATAAACCCGTTCCTAAAAAAAGTTTATAAAAGATTAAGGGTAATTGTAATAGATTAGCCTGCTAAAAGGTTAGGCGACTCCAAGCCGTCAGGGGCACCTCGTTGGCCCAAGTTCAGGTTCGTTTCAACAGGCAAACTGATACAAGGAATACAATCTAATTGCTGGCAGCAGGTCCCCCAGAGACCTTGAAGGCTTTGGGGAACTTATTAAGTGAAGACCGTTGGGGCCGGTATTGAAGGATAGTTTTCGATGTGTTGGGAGACGGAAACCTTTTTATCCGAAATCTGCTTTACAGATAATGCCGGTCTTTTTCCTGGGCTGTCTGGAAATCCCCCGGCTGGTATAATTGGACCGGTTTATTTCAACCTGACCAAGGTCTTAGACTCATTTTTCTACAAGATACCTACACCCACTCATCGCTGCCGGTCAGCAGGATTTTTTTGAGGGGCTGCACGGTGCGGTACACCTGTTCGGGGGGCAGCTTATGCCCGTCGACCGTCAACAGATGGTCGTTGATCGAAATCCCAAAGAGCCGCTCGTTTTCCTCCAGGTAGGGCCGGATCAGTTCCCAGTCTTTTTCGGTGAAGAGGGCCAGTTCGCCGCCGTTCAACTGCTCCGCTCTGATCTGGTGCTGGGGGTCCCGCACGAAGATCGCCCCGCCGGAAGCCAGGGAGAACAGGTTGGAGCCGGGATAGGGGGTTTCCTGGGGCCGGACCTGACCCTGGGTGTCCACGGTCAGGCCGTTCAGGATGACGAAGCCGCCGTCGTTATGGGGATCGCCGGCCATGAAGGACTCGGCCAGAAAATCCAGGGCCGTACCGTTGATGACCACTTTGGGCCGTCCCACGGCATTGATCAGGGGCCGGCCGGCCGCGTTCCCCAGGACGTAGACCTCCCCGCCCTTGGCGCCGTACAGAAAGGTCTGGCCCACATCGCCGTATACTACCATTTTCCCGGATTTTAGAATCTGGCCCAACTGGTCCTGGGCGTTGCCGTGGACGTAAATTTCCAGGCCGTCCATGCCGGAGCCCAGGTAGTCCCCGGAGCTGCCGTAGGCATCGATGCGCACGCCCTTGGTTTCCGGTCCCAGCCCGCAGCCCAGAAACCGCTGGCCGCGGTACCCGTAGCCGATGAATCGTTTCCAGCCCAGCTCGTAGGCCCGCACCACCAGCCGGGAATCGTTGTCGTCCCCTTCGGGAGGGAAGCGGCTGCCGTCGATGACCAGGGTCGTCTCCTTGGCTTTCGGCGCCCGGAGTTGACCGCGGTGCTCAAAGTCGAGACGCAGGTACGCCTTGCCTTTGGCCTCGGGCAACAGGGGAATTTCGCCGAAGATGGTATCCAGCGCCTTGGAGACCATTTCCAGAATCGATCGGCGCCGCTTTTGGCCCGTGGGGTAGCGGCGGTCCAGCATCAAGGTCAGCACCTCGATAACCCCGGCCTTCCATTTTTCGGTCCGGGAAAACGCGACCAGGGACTGCAGCAGGCCGCCCAGGCCGGAATAATCCGTTTCGGCCAGGAACGGCTCCAGGGTGGCCATCAGTGTCGGCGGCTCCCCCAAGCCCTCTTTCACCTGTTTTTTCACCCCCCCGTCCAAGGCCGGCGCCGAAAGATCGAGCCGGTAATCCAGGGGCTGCCGGTCGGCCGGGATGTCGATGGTCTGACCGAATTTGTCGGTGCAGGTCAGGGACCAGCGGTCCGGCCCGCTCTCCTGGACGTTGAAGATGAAGGCGCCGCCGTCCGTATAGCTGCCGCCGCGGGCGTTCCAGTAACGGTCGGCCACGGTGCCGAAGCGGGGGTCCTCCCGGGCCAGGCTCTGCAGGGTGGCGTCGATGGCCTGCTTCTCGGAGCAGATGAGCCCGATTTCCACTTCGCCTTTCTGCAGCGCAAAGACCTGGGGCCGCAACATGGCCGTATCGGTGATGCCGATCAATTGATAGGTGCGCCGGCCGGGCAGATTGCGGGCGATGATGAAGAACCAGGGCCCGTCCGGGGAGCCGTGGATCTGGGTGGTCTGGATCTGGCGGTAGACCTGCCGGCGGGCCTCCGGCAACTGGTCGAAGTCCAGTTCGGTGGTGGGGGCCAGGGCCTCGATGATGGCTTCCAGCGGGTAGCCGTAAACCCGGTTCAGCAGGTCGAAGACCAGCACCGAAACCTCGGTATCGGTCAGGAAAAGGGGCACCACGTTGCGCTGGTAGAGGTACTCGCTGACGGCGTAATAATTGGCGAAGTCCCCGTTGTGGACCAGGGCTTCGTCCATGCCGATGAAGGGGTGGGCCCCGCCCGGGTGCCAGACCCGACCCTTGGTGGGATAGCGCTGATGGGCAATCCAGACGTGGGCCTTGAAATCATCCAGGCGGTAATACTGGGCCACCTGTTCGGCATAGCCGACAATTTTCAGGATCATCAGGTTGCGGCCGTGGGACAGGACAAAGGCCTTTTTCTCCCCCAGGGAACTGTAATAGGCCTGGTTCAATTGAAAGGTGTTCTGGTAGATGAATTCCTCCTCGGCCTGGCGGGGCGAGAGGTTGTCCAGGCGCCGCTCTTTTTGAAAGCGCGCCAGCACTTCCGGCTGCACGCGAACGAAGTAGCGTTTCACGGCCGGGGGCTCCAGTTCCAGGCCCGGGATGTCCCGATAATCCTCTACCGTGGGAACCAGGGCTTCATGATCCACCCGGAAAAAGGGGCGGATGAACCGTTG